>JAPOVS010000055.1 GCA_026708055.1 bacterium
GGGCGGGATCCACCGGTTGGCCCGTCTTGTCCAGCACCCGGCTGTAGCGGCCCACCACCTCCATCGCCGGCCCGTACGCGGCCATCCGCTGATCCGCCAGCGCCAGCCCGGCCTCCTCCCACAGCGGCGCCCGAGCCTCGATCTCGCGCCGCACCTCGGCGTCCACCTCGACCTGCCGGCCCACCGGGCGGTCGGCCGCGGCGGGGCGGCACGCCAGGGTGAGCGTGGTCTCGATGTTGACCTTGCCCATCTGGCTGCCCGACTCGGTGCGGGCGGGCCACGACCCGGTGAGCACCAGCCCGGCCTCGCCGATGGCGCCCAGCAGGCGCTGCCACACGTCGGGGTCGTCGTGGCCGAACATGATCGTCACCACACCGCCCGGCGCCACCACCCGCCGCGCCTCGCCGAACGCCGCGGTGATGCAGCGGTCGTAGTGCTCGGGGGTGCGGTGGTCGCCGCTGTTGCGCCACGTCATCTTCACGACGGCCTCGTCGGTCTTCTCCTGGAGACCGTGGGGGTGCGCGGTCGCCCCGAAGCCGGGATGCGAAGTCGCCAGCGCCCGCTTCAGCCAGACGTAGAGAATGTCCGAGCCGTCGCTGTACTCCACCATCGAGTCGTACGGCGGATCAGTGACCACCGCACTGAGCGACCGATCCGGCAGCGGAAGCCCCAGGGCATTGCCCCGCTGGATATTGGCGGAACGGCCCGGACGCCTGTCAAGTTGGTTGCGGAGCTCCCGGATTGTGTGAGCACCCAGCGATGGCCATGTGCCGGGGCCATCGCCGCAGCCGGTCTCGAAGAAGTCGGTTCCGAATGGGACGGGTGGACCGTCTTGGAATATGTGCCAAAGATCCTGCTTTGGTATACCGATTCGAGCACCTCGAGTGCTGTACTTGATCCGCCGTACCAGGTTTGCACCGACATAGCCGCAGAGCGCCGCTACGTAGTCAGCCGACGCCCCCTCGCGTTGCGCCGCGCTTCTGGCATCGAGGTAGCCGGGCTCTCCTCCTGCTTCCGCGGGTAGGCGTCCGACCCCCGTTACCTTGTTGGGTGGCCCCGGCGAGGCGGGCGGCCTCCAGCGGGATCACGGCGCGGCCCGAGAAGGAGTCCGCCAGCGAGGCGCCGTCGGGGTGGTGGCGCGCCAACTCCTCGGTGAGCTCGCTATGGCAGGCGTCCCGGCCCTCCATGGCGCGGCGTACCAGGTCGCAGAGGCGTTCCTGCTCGGCGGGCGCCTCGGGCCATTCCAGCAGCGAGCAGATCACCGCGGCGCGGGCCTGCGCCAGGGGCCGAGTGGCGAACCAGGTGAACAGCGTCTTCTCCGACCGCCCCGATCCCCAGCCCGACTTCGAGCGCGCCGTCACGTCCGCGCACGGGAACCAGCGCTCGATCATGCGGGTCATCGCCTGTCACCCCGACCAGGACGATGCCTCGCCGGGACGGCACCGTACCGGCGAACCGATTCCACAAGGGTCGCCGCACGCCGCTCCCTCAGGAAATGCCCATCACCACTACCCCATCCGCCCGTTGCGCCAACAGCGAACCGTGCCCCGATCACGGCCGCAGCGTAGGAGCCGGCCGAGGCATCGGCCCAATCGTCCCCCGGTGCGCGTTCGCACCACCGGCCGAGCGGGTCAAGAAACCCGCGCAACCTCCGAACCAGCCATCCTCCGTCGCTCGGCGGGGCCGGCGTGTGCCAGGTCGATCCGTTCATCCGTGCCGCGCCGTGATGCCCGGCGCGGCATCCATCGACCCCGCGGCGAGGTCCCTGCAGGCAGCGTAGGGCGAGCTCGGTGCCGCCTGGCGGCCCTCAGAGTCGGAGCTTCGCTCGCTGCAAGCACTCGTTCACAGGGTCGACCTTGAAGCCGGTCGATTCCAGCGCCGTAAGTCCCAGGAGCGGCTCGGCGTCATCCGGGCCGAACACGACGGTGCTGGCCGACCACTCACCGAGGAACTCGACCAGGGCGGCACCGATCTCGGCCTGATGCTCGCTGCCGTCCGCCAGCCCGTAGGTCCTGTGGCCGATTGGTTTCAGACCGATGGACTCGAGGTGCCGGCGCGGCACGACCGAGTTCGTCGCGCCGGTGTCGACGACGAACTCGCCCTCCCAGGACCGGTCGGGGTCCGCCGGGTTGCGGATCGTCACGTCCACTCTGGTCTCGCCCATATCAACTCCCCTGGTCGACCTGTGTTCTCGTTCAGCTGCACGGCCTCGACGAGGCTCATGAATTCAGTCTAGCACCCTGCGTAGCAGTATCCAATGTTCTTCCTGTATTGTCATGTTATCTAATAACTATTCCAACATCTCGGACTTGGCTCGTCGGGCCGCGGCCAGGTCGGAACCCTTGATCCGCACGACCGTCTGGTCCTCGGCGGCGTCGGCGAATACTGCGGCGGGGTTCCGGTAGGCGGCGTAGAGACGCCCGCCGTTGGCACAGTCGTCCACCACGTAGAGCCAGTACTCGTCGCCGAGGAGTCCGGCCTTGACGATCTCGTTGCCGGTCAGTGTGATGCCTCGGGCCGATGCGCTGTCCCAGACACCCTTGACTTCGACGCAGCGTTGCTCGTGGCCGCGTCGGGCGAGCAGGTCGAACCCCTCGCCGGCGGTGTGCACGTCGGTCACACCCCAGGCGTCGCCGTTGAGCAGATCGCGCACGAAAGCCATGGAGGTGGCCTCGCTGTCCTTCTCCGTGGGCTCAGGTGGCACGCCCGCTCCGGTGACGCGGCACCAGCCGACGTGGCGCAGCGGACCGGACGTTGCGCTCGTCGTGGTTGCGAGCTCGCGCATTCGTAGGTTGACGGCCTCTTGCAGATGTGTGCGGCGGGCCCGGCGCTCGTCGGCGTCGGAGATGTCGCGGGTGAGGCTGTCGGGGAGGCGCTCCAAGTGGTGGCGCGCTCGGGCACCCCAACCGGCGAGCGCGCTGTTCAGCTGATCGAGATCCTTCTCGAGTATCCGTTCGGCCGCCACGCCGGAGTCCGCCACCGATGCCGGGTGCTGCCTGTTCGCGGTCCCCTCTGCTCGTTCCAGGCAGGAGAGCACCTCCCAGGAGACCGGGCGCGCTCCTGCCTCGTCGCGCCGGACGAGGCAGGCCCAATCGGTGAGACGCCCGCCGGTCTCGGTCTCAGAGGCATACACGTGCAGGTCGTAGTCGGTGATCGAGGTCGTGTCGCGCAACAGCCCGCCCTGGTACAGCGCCGGACGGCAGCGCTCCGAGACAGCGTCGGCCAACGCCCGGAACGCCGACTCGCTGGGGCCCAGGGCGACGGCGGCCCCGGCTCGCCCGTGCCCTGCGTCCAGCGCCTTGCGCCGAGCCTCACCGCTGGTGACCACCAGCGCTCGGCCATCCTCGTCGGGTTCGAGGGCGGGCGGCACAGCGAGGCTTCGGCTGGTGACGTACCAGAAACCCTCATCGGCCAGGGCGGTCTGTTCGGCGCCGACCAGGCCGGCCGAGTCGATGCGGCGAAGGAACCGATCCACGACATGCGGGTTGATTCGATCGAGCCGCTGATCGTTCAGTGCTGCCAGCGCGGTCTCGCTGTCGATCGGGGTCTTGAGATGGGACTCCGCCCGGCGCTGTTCCTCGTGGATCTGCCGGAGGCGTTCAGGGGCACGGGCACGTTCCGGGCCTCCCGGGGTTTGAACAGCTTCGTGGCGCCGTCGAGGTCGGTGATCTCTTCCTTCATGCGCCGGAGGAAGTGCAGCGGCCCCGGCCGCAACCGGTGCGAAGCGTCGCTGTCGGTCTCGCTGGGCTCGGGGAACACGTCGGGATCGGTGAGATGCATGAGCGACCGGAAGAGCCGCTCACTGCCCCGGTGAGGCGTGGCCGTCATCAACAGCGCTCGCTTCGCGTTGTGGGCGAGCATCCTGCCGACCCGGTAGTACCGGACCGCGGTGGGTGTCAGACGGTGGGCCTCGTCGAAGACCACCGTGTCGAATCCGGCCCGGTCGGGATGGATGGCCTCGTAGACCGCCTGATTCACCGCTGTCAGTTCGAGCGACACGATCCACGTGTTGTGGGTGGTGGCGAGCGCTTCCTCGCGGACTGTCCCGGCGGTGATGCGGCGAAGGCCGCCACCGAAGAACCGCTCGAAGTCGGCCTGCCACTTCGTGACGAGGTGAGCGGGGGACACGATGATCGCCCGATTGACGAATCCGAGGCGCTGAGCCTCTCGCAGCCACAGGCCGGCCATGATCGTCTTGCCGGTGCCCGGCTCGTCGGCCAGCAGGAACCGCAGACCCACCTGCGGAAGCATCGCCTCGTACACAGCGGCCACCTGATGCGGATACGGCTGCAGCGGCACAGTCGCCAACGCGGAGCCACGGGAGGTCGCCGCGGCCTGGCGCATCCACTCGGCCCACAGCCCCGCCAGCACCATCGCCGAACCAGCCCGCCGTCGGTGTTCAGAACCTCGACGCCAGCCGCCTTCGAAGCGGCGAGGCCAACCTGTTGCAGGCCCGCCGGACCGTTCACGAAGAGGGTCCACGACCCGTCCCCCGCCGGGATCGCCCCAGCTACCTCCCGGTAGTCGCCCTCACCCGGCAGCCGGATCCGCTGCCCCTCGGTGAACTTCATGCTGTCGCCGCGCTCTCTGACCTGTCCTTCCGCCGAACCGCCCGCGAGCGTAGGTGCTACATGTGACATCCTGAGAGGTTGTCCCTGGGTGGGCGGGATCGGGGGGTCCCTGCCCTCTCGGCTCTTCAGGCCCCCTGCGTCTGGGAGACGTCCACCCACCGGGCCAGCGTGGCGGCTGCGGCGCCGCTGTCGAGAGCGCCGGCTGCAAGCCTCAAACCCCCTGCCAGATCCTCCGCCAGATCGCCCACGACGAGCCCTGCGGCGGCGTTCAGGCAGACGATGCCCCGCCATGGCACGGCTTCGCCCGCCAGCAGCGCCTCAGTCGCCGCCACCCCGGCGGCCAAGTCGGCGCCGGCAAGATCCGCCAGCCCGACGGTGGCCAGGCCCAGTTCCCCCGGCGTCACGGTGTAGCGCTCGATCCGGCCGCCGCGCAACTCGATCACCCTCGTCGGCCCGATCGTGGACAGCTCGTCCAGACCGGGGTAGCCGTGCACGACCATGGCCCGCTGCGTCCCGGTGACCGCTAGGACCTCCGCCATGCGCTCGGCCATGGCCGCGTCGTTCACGCCGATCACCTGGCGGCGCACGCCGGCGGGATTCGCCATCGGACCCAGGTAGTTGAAGGCGGTCGGCAACCCGAGGCTGCGCCGGGTCGGGCCGGCGTGGCGCAGCGCCGGATGGAACAGGGGCGCCAGGCAGAAGGCGATGCCGGCCTGCTCGAGGCATCCGGCGACTCCTGCGGGCCCCAGATCGACCACCACGCCGAGGGCTTCCAGCAGGTCGGCCGAACCGCACGAGGAGGACACCGCGCGGTTGCCGTGCTTGCACACGCGCGCCCCGGCGCCCGCCGCGACCAGCGCGGCCATCGTGGAGATGTTCAGCGAACCGCTGCCGTCGCCGCCGGTGCCGGCGGTGTCGATGAGCCTCATCTCCTCGGCGTCGACGCCCACGTCGAGCGCCGCGGCACGCAGCCCTTCCAGCAACCCGGCCAGCTCGACGGCGGTCTCCCCCTTGGTCCGCAGGCCGATCAGCAGCCCGGCCATCTGCGCCTCGGTGGCGTTCCCCGCCAGCATGGCGTCCGCCGCCTCCCGCGCCTGCGCGCGGCTCAGATGCTCCCCGGCCACGAGCGCCTTCAGCAGCGCGGCGAAGTCCACGGGCCCCGCGCCCCGGTCGCCGGCGGCTCCGCCCGCATCGGTATCCTTGCCCATTGTGCGTCCTCGGTCGTCCAGCGGCCGCCGCAACCGAGCCGCGGCGGAACTCACGCCGGCAGGACCGTCCAGCGCCTGCCGGCAGAGTTACCTCTAGCATGCCAACCCGCTCCGGCAGTGACGCATCCGCCCTCGGTGCCCCGCCGGCGGGGCGGTAGAGCGTCGCCCGGCGTTCGCGCCCCCAGGAGCCTCCGCGGAATGAGGATCCTCGTCATCGACGTGGGCAGCACGAGCGTCAGGGCCGCGGTCCTCGACGAGGGCGGTCACCTCCATCACGAGCACCGCGTCGCGGCGCCCCGGTCGACGCCGGCGCCGGGGTTGGTGGAGTTCGATCCGGTCGCTCTCTGGGATGCCACCCGCCGGGCCGTCGCGGCGACCCTGGCCGCGGCCCCGGGACCCGACGCGGTGGGCATCGCCAACCAGCGAGCCTCCACCGTGGTGTGGCATCGCGCCGGCGGCGAACCGGCGGGCGTGGGCCTCGGGTGGCAGGACCTCCGGACCGCCGCCGACTGCCTGAGCCTGCAGAGCGAGGGACTCCGCCTGGCCCCCAACCAGCCCGCCACCAAGGCCGCCCACCTCGTCGCGGCCGCGGACCGGCCGCCGGACGAACTCTGCATCGGCACACTCGACTCCTGGCTGGTCTGGAACCTCACCGGCGGGACGCAGCACCTCACCGACGCCACCAACGCGGCGATCACCGGACTGACCCATGGGGATCGCGTGGAGTGGGATCTCGCCGTCGCCGAGAGGCTCGGCATCCCCGCCGCGGGCCTGCCCCGCATCGTCGACAGCAGCGGTCCGCTGGCCGAGGCCACCGCGTTGCCAGGGGGCCCTCTGATCACCGGCCTCGCGGGCGATCAGCAGGCGGCGCTCGTCGGCGCCGGCTGTGTCGGACGCGGCGACGTGAAGATCACCTTCGGCACCGGCGGCACCCTCGACGCCTGTCTGGGGCCCGGCGACCCGCCGGCGGAGATCCGGGGCCCCAGCGGCACCTTCCCGATCGTGGCCTGGCAGCGGCAGGGACAGGTGGTCTGGGGCATCGAGGCCATGATGCTCAGCGCCGGCAGCTGCGTGAGATGGCTCTGTGAACTCGGCCTGATCGAGAACCCGGGCGATTCCGATGCCGTCGCCGCCGCCTGCGCCGACAGCGGGAGCGTGAGCTTCGTCCCCGCCCAGATGGGCCTCGGCACCCCGGACTGGGACTTCGGCGCCCGCAGCGCCTTCGCCGGCATGACGACCGCCACCGGCCACCCGCAGATGGTTCGTGCCGTGCTGGAGGGCGTGGCGCACCGCGGCACCGACCTGCTCGAAGCGGCCCGATCCGACAGTGGACTGGAGCTGGCGGCGCCGGTCGTGGACGGGGGCATGAGCGCCAATGCCACCTTCATCCAGGCATTCGCGGACGCCGCCGGATGTGCCGTCCGGGTGGCACCGGAGATCGAATGCACGGCACTCGGCGCCGGCTTCCTGGCGGGCCTGGGAATCGGATTCTGGAGCGACTGGGACGAGGTGGCTTCGCTTCGGTCGCCGCGGCGGACCATCGAGCCGCGCCGGCAAGCTGACCGGGCCGCCTGGCAGGAGGCCAAGCAGCGAGCCGCCGGCTGGCACCCCGACCTCAGCGCCGTCTCCTTCTGAACGCCCGAGCCGCGCCGGCGACCGCCGGAGCGCACAGTGCCGGGGCCCGGCGACTCTGGCAGACTGTCAGCGGCGGCGAGCCGGCTGGGTGACCGCGGCGCCACGCCGGCGACGGCGGCGGTGTCGAGGAAGGTCGGGGCTCCGCAGGGCAACGGTGCTGGCTAACGGCCAGTCGAGGCGACTCGCAGGAAAGTGCCACAGAGAACAGACCGCCGACGGCCCGGATTCCGGGCCGGGCAAGGGTGAAACGGTGCGGTAAGAGCGCACCAGTGCCCCGGGCGACCGGGGCAGCTCGGCAAACCCCACCGGGAGCAAGGTCAAGCAGGGGGCGGTGGCCCGCCGGCGCTCATCGCAGCGCAGCCCCCGGGTAGGCCGCTGAGATGGATGGTCACCCAGGGCCCTCGGGCCTGGACAGAACCCCGCCTACAGGCCGGCTCGCCGTCACCGACGCCGGGGGGGGCGGGGCGCGACCGTCAGCCTCCCGGCGCGCCGGAAATCCCGCCGGCGCGCCGGATCGGCCAGCCCGAAACGCCGCCACGACCACCACAACGCCGCCGCACCGATCAGTTCCATGATGACCGGCAGCCAGATCGGCCGCAGGCCCCTCCCGGCCACCTCGCCGGAGCCCAGCGGCCACCAGAACGTTCCGGTGCGCAGCCAGGCGCCGTCCAACACGAGATGGCAGAAGAGGCCGATCGGCACACCCAGCCAGCGGCGCTGCACCAGACGCCTGCCCCACCCTCCAACCATGACCGCGGCCATCACCGCGATCGGCAGCAGCAGCGAGTCCATGATCCACAACGCCGCCACGGCGAGCGCCAGGGAGGGCGCCACGGTGCCGGCCAGCACGAAGCGGTAGTCCAGCCCGCGGCTTGAGAACACCGCCGCAACAGCGGGGACGCCCAGCCCGGCGAACCAGAGCAGCACAGGCTCAGATGACCAGGATGCGCCCGCAGGAGGGGCAGGTGGCCGTCCCCTTGTCGTCCTCTCCCGGGGAAGCCTCGCCCACCTCGGGAAGCCTTCGCAGCCGATCCACCTCCATCAGAGGCAGCGTCAGATAGCAGCCCATGCAGCTCGTCGCCTCGAGACGTGCGACGGCCACGCCGCCGATCTGGGACCGGAGGCGCTCGTAGCGTTCGAGCAGGACGGAATCCACGTCCTTGCCGACATCGGCGCGGGCGAGGCGAACCTGCTCGAGTTCGGCGTCGATCTCGGCGGCCGCGGCCTCGAGTCGCACGTTGACCGAATCCATCCTCGACCCCAGCTCCTGGTGGCCCTGGCGCAGCGTCGCCAGTTCGGTGGCGGCGACCTCCAGGTCCTCCATGACCTCCAGCAATTTGTCCTCGACGACGCGCTGACGCCTCCCGAGCGCGGCCACCTCCTCCTCGAGACCCTGCAACTCGCGGATTGCGGTGACCTCGCCGGAGTAGAGCAGGTTCCTCTCGCGGTCCCGTTTCGCCAGAACCATCGCCAGATCGTCGTCGTAGCGTCGTTGGTGCCGCTCCAACTCCGCGTGCTGCTGCCGGGCCGCCTCGATGCGCTCGGCGAGTTCCTGGCTCTGGCTCTCGAGCGCCTGCAACTCGGCCCGTTCGGGCAATTGCGCGTGGCGATGCTCGAGCTGCGCGATCCGGGTGTCGTGTGCTTGGAGTTCCAGGAGGCGTTCCAGAGGGTTCACGTCTCGCCGCTCGGTTCTCGCCTGTGCCTTGTCATTGCCGTCCGCGACCCTAAACGAGACCGGCGGGGGGGCTCAACAACACCCGGCCGAACCCCGGTCCCGAATAGACGACGCCCCGCCGAGGGGGGGACTTCGACGGGGCGTCCATTCACCATCACGGCAGGCTGTGCCGGGGGTGAATTCCTGTGCCGCTGGTACGGCAAATTGTGACGGGCAGGCTAACGAGCCCGCGCCGCGCCCTCGCCGCCGGAGGTGTGACATCGGCCACAGCAGGTGATCCGCCGCGGCGCGGCCGGAACCACGTGGGGTCCCGATTGGCCGGATGGACCGCGAAGGGTGTACACTAGGCGTCGCGACCATGTCGTCCTTCGGAGGGGATGGCGGGTCTGGAGAGAATCTCGCTGATCCCGGCTGCTCCAACAGTCCCAGGCCCGCCTCCTCCACCGCAAGCCCGCTCGCAGGAGATCCGGTGGGCGCTGGCGGACTCGAACCGCCGACCTCTTCCTTGTAAGGGAAGCGCTCTGGACCAACTGAGCTAAGCGCCCGGAACCGCAGGCTACCCACCGCACGCCTCGCGCAAGTCGGCCAGCAGGCTCCCGGTGGCCGCCGCCAGCAAGCGCCGGCGGGCGCCCGCGTCGGTCGTCGTGAGTTCTCTGCCCGCGGCGTCCACGACCCGTGCACCGGCCTCCCGGCACACCAGCATCGCCCCGAGGTAGTCCCACGGTCCGTGCGAATGGCAGTCCACGAAACCGTCGAGGCGACCGTCGGCCACGGCGCACAGATCCAGCGCGGCTGCGCCGAGCGCCCGGTACTGGCGCCAGCGCAGGTGCCGGGGCGGGTAACCGGAGAGACCGATGAGTGCCTCGGACAGGCTGCCGACCGACGAGGGCCGGACCGGCCGGCCGTCCCGGCGGGCCCCGCCGCCGCGGGTCGCGCTGTAGCGCTCACCGGAGGCCAGGTTCACCACCAGCGCCGCGAGCGCCCCCCGGTCGTCCACCGCGCAGAAACTCGTGGCATACCAGGGGATGCCCTGCGCCGCGTTGGTGGATCCGTCCAGGGGGTCGAGTACCACGATCACGGGACGGTCCTCGCCCTGTAGCCCGGACTCCTCGCTGCAGACCCCCAGTCCGGCCTCCAGCAGCGCTCCGGTCGCCACCTCGTCGGCGACGATGTCCGAGCGGTGCTGGCCGGGCCGGGTTCCTGCCGGTCCCCAGTTCGTCAGCGACGCCAAGGCATCGCTCACAGCGCGGGCGGTCTCCGCGAACAGCGACAGCAGGTCCTCCGGCGCGATGGCTGCCACGCTAGGCCGACTCCGGGCACTCGGGTACCCAGTACTGACAGGTAGGGTGGTCCCGCCCCAACGCCAGCGATCCCACACGCCGAGGAGCCGTCCATTGTCCATCGTCGACTTTCCCGGATTCGTCACCGACCTCAAATTCCATGCGGCCGAAGGGGGGTTCCACTACCACGAGGATCACCACTGCATCGACATCACCACGGGACGTCAGTGGTGGGAGATCCACCTCCATCCGGATTACGACTGCGATGGGCCCTTGGAGTTGCACATCCTCGCCGACCTGGACCCGAGGGTTCAGATCGCCTTCGAGGACGAGGTGAACAAGCGGCCCGAGGACGCGGAGTGGCCAGAGGAGGGGTTCGACCTGATCCTGCGCTTCCACTGGCGGATGCCGCCGCTGCCCAACAGCCCCAACCTGCTGGAGTTGGCCACCGAACTCTCCGCCATCGGCGGAACGGCGCTTCCCGTGCACGTCTGGGCGGCGGACACCATCGCCACGGTCACCGACGACGTCGCCAGGTCCGTGCACGTGGAATCGGAGCGGTCGGTGCCGCTGGCACATCTGGTCGGTGAGCACGACTTCCTCGACGAGACGTTCGGTCTGATCGGCACCGTCACCCGCTACCTGCACGATCGGGCGCCCGCCTGGCTGGGCGAGTGACCCGCCGCGGCGCGGTTGCCGAGGCCCGGATCCGCACCTCGGGCCGTGGGCTCGGTGGGGATCGAACCCACGACCGAACGATTATGAGTCGTCTGCTCTGACCACTGAGCTACGAGCCCGGCGAAAACCTAGCCCTCCGGTCGCGGCGCGCCGGCACGGCAGGCTGTCGCGGCAATCTCCAGTGCTCCGGGGGTGGGGCTCGAACCCACGACAAACGGCTTAACAGGCCGGCGCTCTGCCAACTGAGCTACCCCGGATCGGGGCCCCACGATACCAGCGGGGCAACTCAGGATTCTCGCATGAGTTCTCGGAGTTCCTCCCCCAGACCGCTACGGCGCAGCCGGGAAAGAGTGCGCGCCTCGATCAGGCGGAGGCGCTCCTTCGTGACACCGAACTGGCCGCTCAGTTCGGCCAGGGTCCTGATGCGACCGTCGACGAGCCCGAACCGCAGGCGCAAGAGCCGCCGCACACGTTCATCGTCCACCGCGGCGAGCGCCTCCTCGGCCGCCTCGCGCACCGCCGCGTTGTGCAGTCGCTCGATCACCACGTCGTCGGGGCCCGAGTCCGGGCCGTCCGAGAGCATCTCCCCCAGCGACCTGTCCTCGCCGACCGGCGACTCGAGGGAGACAGGCAAGGCACGCAACTCGCGCACCTGCGCCACCTGATCCTCGGAGATGTCGCAATAGCGCGCCAGTTCTGCCAGCGTGGGCGCCCGATGATTCTCCTGCTCGAACGCCTGCTCGGCGCGGTAGATCTGCGTTGCCGCTGCCGCCAGGTGGGACGGCATGCGCACCACCGCCGCCTGGTTCTTGATGGCACTGAGCATGGCGCTGCGGATCCAGGATCCCGCGTAGGTCGAGAACCGCCAGCCCTTGTCCGGACGGAATCTGGCCGCCGCCGCCATGAGGCCCACGTTGCCCTCCTGGACCAGGTCGGCGAACGGAACCCCTCGCCCCTGGTAGCCCCTGGCGAGGTAGACGACGAGACGCAGATTCGCCTCGGTCAGCCGGCGCCGTGCCGCCTCGCCTTCCCGCACCCGCCGCTGGAGATCCCTGCGAGACGCCGCCTCCGGCTCATCGGCCCCATCGCCGTCCAGGATCGCCTCCGCCGCCAGCCCGTCCTGCACCTTGCGGCCCAGCGCACACTCCTCCTCGGCGCTCAACTGCGCCAGGCGGCCGATGCCGCTGAGGTAGGTGGTGAACCCCTCGGTCATGGGCGGGGGTCCCCGGCGCCCGCCACGTCGGTGACAGGGGGTCCTTCGAATTCGGAGTCGGGCGACTCCTCGTAGAAGCGCTCCTCCTCGCCCGGCGCCCCGTCCGCTCGTACCGGCTCCCCGAAGGGTTCGGTTGCGCCCGCGAGATCGTCCGCGAGATCATCCAGCAGGCCGACCAGCCGCTCAGCCACCGCCAGTGACCAGCCGCTCGCGAGCAGCTCGTCGCGTGCGAGCTGCGTCTCGGCCCAGCGGCGGCCCAATTCGGCATCACCACTGCGGCGAGCCTCCCTGACGAGGTCGGCTATCCGGCGCATCGCAGCGTTGTACACGAACCGACCGATCACCGCGTCCGCTTTCTCCGGGGGCTCACAGACCGCCAGACGAGCCACCGTGGGAGCAACCTCGTCGCCAGCGACGTCCTGCAGATCCCGCAGCGAGGCCCCGCCGGCCAGCGCGACGAAAATCCGCCGTTCGACATCCGATTCGAAGAGCCGGGCAGTCACCCAGTCGGGAAGGTCCGGTGGGGCGTGCAGGCGCAGCAGCAGGACCTGCTCGGCGATGCTGGGACCGGCGGACTCGTCGGTCTCGATTCCGGCGAATCCATCGCTCCGGGCTGCGCGGCCCCCGCGGGCGGCCTGCCGGGCGGCGCGGAAGCGCTCGACGGTCGACCGCAGGAGATCCGGATCCAGTTTGCACCTGTCGGCCACAGGCACCAGGTACCGGTCGCGCACGAGTTCGCTGGGATGCTCGTCCAGCGCTGCGAGGGCCGCGTCGGCGAAGCGCACGCGGCCTTGGGCCGTCGCCCCCTCGACTCCTTCGAGTGCCCTGTCGATGCGGTAATCGAGGAACTGTCGGGGCTCGTCCAGCTTCTGCCTCAGAACCTCCGGCGCCCGGCGCGCCAAGTCGTCGGGATCGGCGCCCTCGGGAAGCTCGGCCACGAACACGTCGAGTCCGTAGCTGCTCTCCCAGCGGTAGATGCTGGCGGCCGCCGCCGAGCCCGCGGCGTCTGCGTCGAACGCCAGCAGGATCCGCTTGGTGAACCGGCTCAGCGTCTTCACGTGATCCTCGGTGAGTGCCGTGCCGCATGTGGCGACCGCCCGGGGGAGACCGGCGGCGTGGAGACCGATCACATCGGTGTAGCCCTCGCACACGATCACCTCGCCTGCACGCACGATGGCGTCCTTGGCCCAGTTCAGCCCGTAGAGCAGTCGGCTCTTGACATACAAGGTCGAATCCGGCGTGTTCTTGTACTTCGGTCCCGCCGGGCCGTCATCATCGGGCAGGATGCGCCCGCCAAAGCCAACCGGGTCACCCCGCACATCGAAGATCGGGAACAGCACCCGGCTATGGAAGTGGTCCGTGAGGCGGCCCCGTTCGTTCTGGCGCGCCAAGCCCGCGTCGATCAGCACTTCGGCGGAGACCTTCGAGCGCAGGGCGCGGCTCAACTTGTCCCAGCCCTCGGGAGCCCAGCCCAACTTGAAGGCCCGCACCTCATCCCCGCTCATACCCCGCGAGCGCAGGTAGCCCCGCGCCGCCCCGGCGTCTGCGTGCTGCAGCAGGCGCTCGTGATACCACTCCACCGCCGCCGCCACCGCTTCGATCAGCTTCTTGCGGCGCCCGCTCTGGGCGGCTTCCCCCTTGCTGTCATAGCGAAGGGTGATGCCGGCCCGGGCGGCCAGCATCTCCACGCCGGCGGCGAAGTCGAGCCCTTCGGTCTGGCGCACGAAGGTGATGGCGTCACCCGAGGCACGGCAGCCGAAGCAGTAGTAGAGCCCCTCCTCGGCGTTCACCGAGAAGGACGGCGTCTTCTCGGAGTGGAAGGGGCAGAGGCCCTGCCAGCGCCGCCCCGACTTGCGCAGCGCCACGGTGTTGCTGATGAGGCCGACGATGTCGGTGGCCTCGCGGACCCGGGCCACGTCCTCGGCGAGGATCCCCACGTTCAGCCTCCCGCGGCGCCCGGACCTGCGGCAATAGTGGCCTGCGGCAGGCGGGAGCGGGTCATGGCGGCAAGTTACCAGCCGTCATTTTCCCCCGGGGCAAGGTCGCCGGCCTGCGGCGCCGCCGTCGGGGTCCCGGACTCAGCGGGCAAGCCGTTCGTGCAGGTATCCCACCAGGTCGGCGATCGCCGGGCGGTCCTGGGCCATCGAGTCCCGCTCGCGCACGGTCACGGCGCCGTCCTGGAGTGTCTCGAAGTCCACCGTCACGCAGTACGGCGTGCCCAACTCGTCCTGGCGGCGGTAGCGGCGGCCGATGGACTGGGTCACGTCGAAATCCACCATCCAGTGCGGCACCAGCCTCTCCAGCACATCCCTCGCCCGTTCGATGAGATGCTCCTTGCGCGACAGCGGCAGCACCGCCACCTGGTACGGGGCGAGGCGGTGGTGCAGGCGGAGCACGGTCCGGGTCTCGCCGCGCACCTCCTCGGTGTCGTACGCGGCCAGCAGGAAGGCCATCATGGCCCTCGTCGCCCCGGCCGCCGGCTCGATCACGTGGGGCACGTAGCGCTCGTCGGTGGCGGGGTCGAAGTACTCCAACTTCTCGCCGGAGTGCTCGGCGTGGCGCCGCAGGTCGTAGTCGGTCCGGTTCGCCACGCCCTCCAGTTCGCCCCAGCCCCAGGGATAGCGGAACTCCACGTCGGAGGTGGCCTCGGAGTAGTGGCTGCGCTCGTCGGGGCCGTGGGGGCGCAGCCGCAACAGCTCGCCGCGGATGCCCAGATCCACGTACCAGCGCAGCCGCTCGGCGCACCAGTACTCGAACCAGCGGGAGGCCTCGGCGGGAGGCACGAAGAACTCCAACTCCATCTGCTCGAACTCCCGCGTCCGGAAGATGAAGTTGCCGGGGGTTATCTCGTTGCGGAACGACTTGCCGATCTGGGCGATGCCGAAGGGGGGCCGCAGCCGGCACGCCCGCTGCACGTTGGCGAAGTTCACGAACATGCCCTGGGCGGTCTCGGGCCGCAGGTAGACCTCGGCGCCGGTCTCGACCACCGGTCCGGCGTGCGTGCGGAACATGAGGTTGAACTGGCGGGGCTCGCTGAGGGTCCCCCGCGAGTCGCAGTCGGGACATTGCCGGGGATCCTCGAGCTGGTCCTCCCGGTGACGGCGCCCGCACTCGCGGCACTCGACCAGCGGATCGGTGAAGCTCTCCAGATGACCCGACGCCTCCCAGACCGCCGGCGGCGAGAGGATCGCCGCGTCGATGCCCACCACGTCCGGGCGCAGCTGCACCATGGCACGCCACCAGGCCTCCTTCACGTTGCGCAGCATGAGGGCGCCGACCGGCCCGTAGTCGTAGGTGGACCGGAAGCCTCCGTAGATCTCCGCCGACCGGAAGACGAAGCCGCGCCGCTTGCACAGGTTCACGACCGCGTCGAGCCGCTCGCCGTTCTGCTCGGCGGCGACGTCGCCCACCGGGGTGCCTGCGGTGGATGCGGACGGGGCTGTCTCGACCACGCCCGCAGGCTACCGGTGGGTGCGTCGCCCCCTCGCCTCCCCGCTGCCGCCCCCCGCGGCGCCGACGGATCCGAGCAGGGGCGGCACGCGCAGACGTCGCTCCGTGTGCTGCTCCAGCACCGCCACGCCGAGTCGCTCCACGGCGTCGGCGGCCGCGCCCGGCGGCCGCGCCAGCGCCTCCGCGAGATGCCCCCCGAGGATCTCCTGCAGAGCCGTGACGGTCTCGGCGTCCACTGCCAGCGCCGCCGGCGGCCGGCACTCCCGGCAGGTCAGGCCGCCGTGGGCGATGTCGAGGGCGACGAGCCCGGCAACCGAGCCGCAGTGAACGCAGCCCGCGACGTCCGGCGCCACTCCTTCGAGTTGCGCCAGGCGCCACAGGAATGCGCCGACGCTGAGCGCCGACGGACGGGTCACGAGCGATTGCAGCCCACGCAGCAACCTGTCGTAGAGGTCGGGGGCCGGCGTTCGTTCGAGGGTCAGGCGATCCACGGCTTCCAGCATCGCCATCGCCCGGCCGAGGAGCGCCAAGTCCTCCCGGAGAGCGGTGAGCTGCTCCACGTCGCCGGCACTGTCCGCACCGGTGATGGTGTCGAGCTCTCCCCGCCCCCGCCACAGCGAGATGTCGACGAGGCTCGCCGGCTCCAGGCGCGCCCCGAATCGGCTGCGGGTGCGGCGAACGCCCTTCGCCACACCGCGGATCTTTCCGTGTTCCCGCCCCAGCAGGACGATGATGCGGTCCGCTTCAGCGAGGCGGTAGGTCCGCAGCACCACCGCCCGATCCCGGTACGGCCCCGTCCAGTCGGGCGCGCTCACGGGTACGCCCGCGACGCCCGGACCCGGCAGCCGTTCACCGGTCCAGCCCTCCGAAACGGCGCTCGCGTCGCTGGTACTCGGCGATCGCCTCGAACAGGTGGGCCCGGCCGAAGTCGGGCCACAGCACGTCCAGGAACACCATCTCGCTGTAGGCCACCTGCCAGAGCAGGAAGTTGGAGAGGCGATGCTCGCCGGAGGTCCGGATCACCACGTCCGGGTCGGGCATGTCGGCGGTGGCGAGATTGGCGCGGATGGTCTGCTCGGTGATCTCGTCGGGCCGCGTCCCGGCGGCGACGATCCTGCGCACCGCCTCGGTCAACTCCGCCCGACCCCCGTAGTTGAACGCCACCGTCAGGGTGAGCCGCTTGTTGGCGGCGGTGAGTTCGGCCGCCGCGTCCATCTCGGCCAGCAGGCTCCGGGCGAGGCGGCGGTCGCGCCCGCCGATGAACCGCAGCCGCACGCCGCGCCCGTGCATCTCGTCGCGCCGCGCCGCCAGGATCGACCGGTTGAAGTCCAGCAGGAAACGCACCTCGTCCTGCGGGCGGGTCCAGTTCTCCGTCGAGAAGGCGTAGACGGTCAACCACGGCACACCGATCTCCAACGCCCCGTCGACAGCGTCGAACAGGGCGTCCAGCCCGGCTTCGTGTCCGGCGGTGCGCGGCAGCCCGCGCCGCGCCGCCCAGCGCCCGTTGCCGTCCATGACGCACGCCACATGCGCCGGGACGGTGGAGAGATCAACAGCGGAATCGCTCATGGGGCACCTGTCGGGCAACTCGGCACAGCGCCGTTCGTCAACGTCATTTGTAGCAGTAGCGGCGCGGGATGAGTGGTCTCCCGCGCCGGCGAGTTGCGGCTCGACGCCGCTCGTGGGGGTGCCGGAACAACCGAGATACGGCGCCGGGCCGCGCACGACGGCGACCTCGGCAACCATCCGGCGGGCTGCGGGCAGGGGATTGGTACGCGATGAAGCGGCCCCGCCAGGTGTCGCCGCTGTGGCGGCAGCCCGCAACCGTCCGGCGGGCTGCCGGGGGATTGGTACCCTGCGGGGGTGAGTCTCGCCGAGCGGAGCCTCGCCCTGCTGGCAGCGGCCACCGAGGCGCTCGGCTCCGCAGGCGAGCGACGCGCCGGCCAGGAGCAGATGTGCGCGGCCACCGCCGAGGCGTTCGAGCGCGGACGGCACCTGGCGGTCGCGGCCGGCACGGGAACGGGAAAGTCGCTGGCCTACCTCATTCCCGCCGTCCTGATCGACCGGCGGGTGGTCGTGGCCACGGCGACGAAGGCGCTGCAGGACCAGCTTGCGACCAAGGAGTTGCCGTTCCTGGCCGGGCTGGCTGAGACGCGGCGACTTCGTCCCGGCGGGCGGCCGTTCCGCTGGGCCGTGCTGAAGGGGCGCTCCAACTACATCTGCCGTCAACTCGTGGCCGAGGCGACCCGGGCCGGACTCCAACTCGAGCTGGGCGACACGGGCGAGGCGAACCGCCCCCGGGACGGCGCCGACGGGCCGACCGGGGCCGGTGGCGCACCCGCGTCCGGCGCCGGGGACGTCGCCCGGCTGCTCGCCTGGTCTGACCGGGCCACCACCGGAGACCGGGCCGACGTGGACTGGGAACTCCCGCCGGGGCTGTGGGAACGCCTGAGCGTGAGCGCCGCGCAGTGTCCCGGCCGCACCCGCTGCCCGGAGGGCGGAGCCTGCTTCGCCGAAGCCGCCCGGGAGCGCGCCGACCGCGCCGACATCGTCGTCGTCAACGCCCACCTGCTCGTGCTGCACCTGCTCGGCACTCCCCTGCTGCCCCCCCACGATCTCGTGGTGATCGACGAGGCGCACCAGTTCGAGGAGACCGTCACCGCCATCGCCGGCGTCAGCCTTGCTGAGCGCAGCCTGCGCAACGCCGGCCAGGAGGTCAATGCCGTGATCGCCCAGTCGGGGGCTCCTCTGGCGAACTCCGGCCGGCGCATCGCAGAGATCCTCCGGGAACACCACGGCAGGCGCCTGCCGACCGACGGCCCGCCCGAACTCGTCGAGGCCCTCACGCTGGCGAGCGGTCGTCTGGAGGCGGTCAGTGCCGAACTCCGCGCCGCGCAGCCCAGCGGCGGCGATGCCGAGGCACAGCGACTGCGGGCGCTCGGAGAGGTGTCGTCGCTGAGCGAGAGCGTGGCCGCGCTGCTGCAGCGGCCCGGCGGGACGGTGGCGTTCGTGGAGGGGGCGCCCGGCGCACCCGAGTTGCGCCTCGCCCATCTGGAGGTCGGCGGGCTCCTGCGTGAACCCCTCTTCGAGGAGCGGACCGTCGTCATGACCTCAGCGACGCTGGGGTCCGCCACTCCCACCGCACTGGGCCTGGAAGGTGACGACTACCGGCATCTGGACGTGGGCAGCCCGTTCGACTACCGGTCGGCCGGACTCCTCTACTGCGCCACCGACCTCCCGCCGCGCAACTCCCCGGAGTTCGCGCCCCGGGCGATCGACGAGCTGGAAACGCTGATCAACGCCGCCGGGGGTCGCACCCTGGCGCTGTTCACCAGCCACCGCATGCTCGAGGGGGCCGCCGGCGCGCTCCGGACTCGCCTGCGCTGGCCGCTGCTGCGTCAGGGCGACCTCCCGCCGGCGCAGCTGCTCGAGCGCTTCGCCGCCGACGACGCCACCTGCTTGTTCGCCACCATCGGCTTCTGGCAGGGAGTGGACGTGCCCGGCCCGGCGCTGACGCTCGTCACCCTGGACCGCCTGCCTTTCCCCCGTCCTGACGATCCGCTGCTGGCGGCGCGGCGGGAGCACATCGGCGACGACGCCTTCCGGCTGGTGGATCTCCGGCGTGCCGGCATCCTCCTGGCGCAGGGAGCCGGCCGGCTGATCCCTTCCGAGGCCGACCGGGGAGTGGTCGCCGTGCTGGATCCCCGCCTGGCGACCGCCCGCTACCGGACGGAGCTGCTGGAGGAGGTGCCGCCGCTGCGCCGCACCACCGAACGTGCCGATGTGCTGGACTTCCTGGCATCGCTCTGAGCACCCCGGCCCCCCAGCGGGATGTCGCTCCCTCAACCGCAGTAGCGCTCCACGGCGCCCGGGCGATCCTGCCAGTTGGGATCCACCGAGACGTGCAGCTCGAGGTAGGCCCCCGGCGGCAGCTGCTGGCGCACCTCGGTTCCCACCCGCTTCAGCACGTCGCCGCGGTGCCCGATGACGATGCGGCGCTGCGAAGCCCGCTCCACGAGGATCTCGCAGCGGATGCGCGGCCAGTCCCACTCGGTGACCTGTGTGGCGATGGCGTACGGCAGCTCGTCGCGCACCACCGCCAGGAGCTGCTCCCGCACCAACTCCGCCACCGCCACCTCGTCGGGTATCGCACTCACCATGCCCTCGGGGTAATAGGGCGGACCCGGCGGCATCCGCGCCAGCAGATGCTCCACGAACGCCTCGACACCCTCGCCGGTGCGCGCCGAGAGCGGGAAGTACGCCGCCGCGGGCACCTCCGAGACCCGCGCCAACTGCTCCAGAAGTCGGGCCGGCGAGGCGGCGTCGATCTTGTTCACCACCACCACGCCGGTGGCGGGGAGCTTGCTGGCCACGAAGCGATCGCCGGGACCGAACGGGGCGGTCGCCTCGACGACCAGGCAGGCCACGTCCACGTCGTCGAGCGCCTCGGTGGCGGTGGCATTCAGACGAGAACCCAGGGCCGTGCGCGGCTTGCCGATGCCGGGCGTGTCCACGAAGACGACCTGCACGCCGGCGCGATGCAGCACCCCGTGGATGGCGCGCCGGGTGGTCTGCGGCTTGTCGCTGACGATCGAGACCTTCGTGCCGCACAGCCGGTTCAGCAGAGTCGACTTGCCGACATTCGGCCGCCCGACCAGCGTCACGAAGCCAGACCGGAGATCGCCCTCAGAACTCACGCTGCCCTCCGAGCGCGCTGCCCGGACTCACGACAACCGAGGAAGGGGCCGGGGGCCGATTTGCGACGCCTCGCGCCCGCGCGAAGGAGCAAACGGCACCCCGGCCCCCGACCGGACACACACGGCCCCGCCCGGGCTCACGCAGGTGACCCGGCCTCGATCTCGGTCACGAGGACACGGGCGATGCGACGCCGCTGCACCCGCTCGACGAGGAAGCGATGGCCGTTCACGTCGAGGCTCTCACCCTCCTGTGGGACCCGCCCCAGCAGGGTGAAGATCAGCCCTCCCACCGTGCTCCAGCGTCCCGAGGGCAGTTCCGCTTCGAGCGCTTCGGACAGCTCGCTGAGTGGCACCCGGCCGCTCACCCGGTACCTGCCCTCCTCCAGCTTCTCCACCAGTGCCTGCTCCACATCGAACTCGTCGGTGATCTCACCCACCATCTCCTCGAGCAGATCCTCGAGGGTGACGAGGCCGGCGGTCCCGCCGAACTCGTCGATGACGATCGCCAGATGGGAACGCCCGCCCTGCATCTCCGCCAGCAATTCGGCGGTCCGCTTGGTGTCGGGGACGAATCCGATCTCGCGCATCACCTCGCCGACGGGCCTGTCGTCACCCTCGTCCCGTACCGCCGCGATGAGGTCGCGCACGTGCGCGAAGCCCACGATGTCGTCGATTCCCTCGCCGTAGACGGGGATGCGGGTGAGGCCGTTGAACAGGGCCACATCGAGCGCCTCGGAGACGCTGAAGGTGCGCTCGATCGCCACCATGTCGGGGCGCGGCACCATGACCTCCCTGGCGATCGTGTCCCCGAACGAGATCACCGACTCGATGAGACGGTGCTCCTGGGCTTCGATGCTCTCATCCGCGGCCGCCAGCTCGGCGACGGCCAGCAACTCCTCCTCCGAGACCGCCTCGGGCTCGTCCCGTTCGCTCTGACCGAATCCCCCCGCTCGTCGCGGCAGGTCCACGAGCCAGCGCAGCGGCGTGAAGACCACCAGGGTCCGCAGGAACGGGGCGACGAGGCGCGCCACTCGCTCGGGCCGGCGCATGGCCGGGGACTTCGCCCCGACGCCGATGGCGAGGTAGAGCACGACCAGCTCGACGGCGAATGCCACACCCAGCGCGCCGGCTCCCCAGCGTCGCTGCGCCAGGAAGGCGACGAGGGTGGCAACGCCCAGGTGGCTGGCCAGGACCAGCCCCAGGACCAGGCCGAGAACCTGCCGGCGGCGTTCCAGCAGCCAGCCCAGCGGGCTGGTCCCGGTGGGCTCCTCCTCGATCAGCACCCTGGCTTGGCTCTGGCGCAGCCGGGTGAGGCTCGTCTCGGCGGCCGACAGCACGACCGCGCACAGGCTCAGAACCGCCACGGCCGCGATCGCCAGCGCCTCGGCCACCGTTCAGACCGCCCGCCGGCCCTCGCCGGTCACGGCAGAGGCGCCGGCCGAAACGGGCCGGTAGAACCGGGCGAAACGGGCCGGTAGAGCCGGGCGAGCAGGGTCCGGGTTCGCCGCTTCATCCTGAGGAATTCCAGCGGGCCGGCGTGGTCGTGTCCCAGCAGGTGCAGCACGCCGTGCACGATGAGCAGCGCCAACTCGTCGGCCAGCGCGTGGCCCGCCTCGCCCGCCTGGCGGGCCGCCACCGGCGGGCAGACAACGACATCGCCGATGAGTAGCGGGGGGTCTCCGGCGGGCGCGGCGCGGCGGGCGCGCCGTGCGCTCACCTCCACCGGGAACGCCAGGACGTCGGTCGGATGGTCGCTCCGAAGCCAGTCGGCTGCCAACCCGGTGATCTCGTCCTCGTCCACGAACGCCAGGCCCAGTTCGGCAGGGCGCCGGACCCCTTCGCCGTGGGCGGCGGACGCCGCCAGCAGACCCCACCGGTCGAGGTCCAGGTCCTCCCACCCGGGTCCGCCGGGAGCGGAGTCGGGGCCGCGCCGGTCCTCCACCTCGACGGCCACGGGTCCGTGCACGACCCGCCGGCGGCGCTGTGGGTTCTCGTCCCGGTGCCCGGCGGGAGGTCGGCTCCGGTCACCCGGAGAGTCCGCAGGCCCGTCCTCACTCACCCCGACCGGCCCCGCACGGGCCCATTGCCCGCCTCGCTGCTGGCCTTGTCGTAGGCGTTCACGATGTCGGTCACGATGGGGTGCCGGACGACGTCCCGGCTGCTCAGATGCACGAAACGAACGCCCTCGATGCCGGCCAGCAGCGCCTCCAGGTTGTCGAGGCCGCTGCGGCCCCCGGCGACGTCCACCTGGGTCACGTCACCGGTGACCACGGCCCGCGAGCCGAACCCGATGCGGGTGAGGAACATCTTCATCTGTTCGGGCGTCGTGTTCTGGGCCTCGTCGAGGATGATGAAACTCCTGTTCAGCGTGCGCCCGCGCATGAACGCCAGCGGCGCCACCTCCACAACCTCCTGTTCCAGGAGCCGCTGGACCCCCTGCAGGTCCAGCATGTCGTACAGCGCGTCGTAGAGCGGTCGCAGGTACGGATCCACCTTGGCGGCGACGTCACCGGGCAGGAACCCGAGCCGCTCGCCGGCCTCGACTGCGGGCCTGGTGAGGATGATCCGCTCCACCTCGCGCGCCTGCAGCGCGGCGATCCCTGCGGCGACCGCCAGCCAGCTCTTGCCCGTCCCGGCGGGACCGATGGCGAAGGTCACGGTGGCAGAGCGAATGGCATCGACGTACATCTTCTGACCCCGCGAGCGGGGCCGCACCGCCGACCCGCGGGCATGACGGAGCACCTCGTCGTTCAGGACCTCGCTGGGGCTCTCGTCGGCAGCCACCAGGTCGATGACGTGCACCACGGACCGGGAGTCGACCGGCTGTCCCTGGCGCACGAGGGTGATCAACTCCTCGAGGACCCGCGCCACGCTCGGCGCGTCCGGACCGCTGACGGTCACCTCGTTGCCGCGCACGTGGATACCGGTCTGCGGGAACGCCGCCTCCAGCAGCCGCAGATGGCGATCAGCCGGCCCGAGCAGGGCAGGCAGCAGGTGATTGCCGGGGATCGTGACCCGGCAGTGGCTCACGGGTTGCTCAGTCACCGAGGACAAAGCAACCTGGTCGGTGCGGCCGGATTCCCGCTTGCAGTTCGGAGTGGGCGCCGGTCAGCGCGCCGCCCGTGAGGAGGTCCGGCAAGCGACTAGCTCTCCGGTGACGACTCTTCCTCGCCTGCGCCGGAGGCCTGCGCGGGAATCGGATCCGGATACAGATGCTTCAGGGTGCCGGGCTCGACGCGTGACTGCTCGATGAACGCGTCGACATCGCTCGCCTTGAACCGGAAGACCCGCCCGAAGCGATACGCCGGAAGCTGCCCGATATCCACAAACCTGTAAATCGTCCGGGTCGTTAGGCCGAGACGCCTTGCCGTGTCCTCAGTGCTGAGCCAATCGATATCCGACTCTACCATGTCCTCTACCATGTCCGTGATCCTCGCAACCTCGTATCGTTCCCATCCCCCTAGTGCATTGGTGCTGCACAACGGAGACAAACGGTCGTAGCACCTTGTGACAAGCTGCCCGCCGCCCCGGAAACGAAACCAACGACATGATGTTAGTTGATGTCCTGGAACCGAGGGCGGCAATCGCTTCGGGCCGGCTCAGGGGGCGGCGTCGACCTCTTCCGGCGTCACAACGTCGAGCAGGATCTTACCGAAATTTTCATTGGATTGCATGTAGATGTGCGCGTCGACGGCCTCGTTGAGGCCATAGCGCCGGTCGATCACGGTCCGGAGCCGTCCCGACTCGAACAGCGGCAGGATTTCGGTGGCGAAACGCCTGCTGAGAGCGATCTTCTCCTCCAGCGGACGTGCCCGCAGCACGGTACCCGCGAGACGGGCCCGTTTGGACATGAGGCGCCGTAGCGGGACGGTCGCCTCGCCGGCTCCGAGCAGCCCCACCTGCACGATCGAGCCGCACGTCGCCAACGCCGACAGGTTGCGAGCCAGGTTGTCACCGCCGACGATGTCGACCACCACATCGGCGCCGCGCCCGCCTGTGTGTTCGCGGGTCGCCTCGACGAAGTCCTCGCTGCGGTAGTCGACCGCCAGGTCCGCGCCGAGTTCGCGGCATCCAGCCAGCTTTGCCGCCGAGGCGGTGGTTACGACAGTGGCTCCCAGCGCCTTGGCAAGCTGGATTGCGGCGGTCCCCACGCCCGAGCCACCGCCGTGCACCAGCGCGACGCGCCCCGATGTGAGCCCGCCCTGGCAGACGAGTGCATCCCAGGCCGTGATCCAGACCTCGGGAATCGCCGCCGCGTCGGCCAGCGGCAGACCGGCGGGCGGCCGCAGGGCCATGCGCTCGTGGGTGACGAGCTGCTCGGCGTAGGCACCGCCGTTGACGAGTCCCATGACGGGATCCCCGACGGAGAGACCCGCCACCCGCGCGCCGACCGCGGCGACTCGGCCCGCGTACTCGAGCCCCAGGATCTCGACGGTGGTCTCCGGCCCCGGATACCGGCCCATGCGCTGCAGCAGATCGGCCCGGTTGAGGGCCGTCGAGACGACGTCCACGAGTACCTCGTCGGGCCCGGGGACCGGCGAGGGGATCTCCACCGGCCGCAGGACCTCGGGTCCGCCGTAACCGGCCAGAACGACAGCGCGCACCTGGGCGAGCCTACCGCTGCCGTCGCCGGCGGGCGGCGGCCCGTCGTCGGGACTCTCGGGCCCGCCGGATCGGCCGGCTGGACGATCGGGCCCCCGCAGCGCGTCGCGGGCCATCCCCAGGGCGATGGCGATCAGCAGGCCGGCGAAGAGTCCGGTCGCGACGTCCGGTGCGATCACGCCCGCCAGGAGCCCGCCGCCGAAGGCCGAGAGCACTCCCCCCGCTCCGGCCACGAGCGCGCCCCGTAGATCCACGTTGCCGTTGCGCAGGTTGCGCAGGGTGCCGATGAGCGCGGTCGGGAGCACCACCAGCAGCGACGTGCCCTTGGCGGTCACGTTGCCCACCTCGAAGAGCAGGACGAGCGCGGGAACCACGATCACGCCCCCTCCGACACCCATCAGACCGGCCACCAGGCCGACGGCCAGACCCAACCCCACCAGGGCGAACGCCACGGCCACGGTCAACGAGAGGTCGCTGTCACTCTCGCTGGTCCCCGCCAGCAGGCGCCCCGCGGTGACGGCCAGCAACACCACGAAGGCCACCTGCAACGTGCGGATGCGCACCCGGTCGAGCAGGTCGGCACCCACCAGGACCCCGAGGCTGGAGCCGCCGAATATCAGCATCGCGGCGACGACGTCCACCGCCGAGTTGAGCGCGTACGCCACGACCCCGGCGGCGGCGAAGAGTGCGGACGTGGCGAGCGAGGTGCCGTGCGCCACCCGGTGCGGGAAACCCCCCAGCAGCATCAGCCCGGGAGCGATGAAGATTCCCCCGCCGACGCCGAACAGCCCCGCGATGAAGCCGGCGAACAGGCCCACGACGGCCAGAACCCAAGGTGGGCGATCTGCCTGGCCGCCGGCCCCCTTCACGCGGGCGGACTCGTGTCCCGACCGGCTGCGGGGTCCACCCCCGGCCGCTCACGCCGCCCGCCGCCCGCGTACTCGAAGCCGAAGCGACCCTTGATGCAGAGGTGCCCGGAGGTGACCTCGTGATCGTCCGGCGACGTGACCCGGAAGATCTCGTCGTCCTGGGTGTGCAGTTCCAGGTTGCAGCCGACGCCGCAGTAGGGGCAGACCGTCGTGGTCATCGTCTGGATCTCGGGGTCGAACCGGCCCGATTCGCGGAGGTCGAATTCCCGGGTGAAGATGAGCGCTCCCGTCGGGCACACCCCGATGCAGTTTCCGCAGTACACGCACGCCGACTCGGGCAGTTCCACGTCGTACTCGGTGGATATGCGGGCATCGAACCCCCGACCCGCCACGGCGATCGCGAACGTGTACTGGGCCTCGGTGCCGCAGGCGTCCACGCACTTGTAGCAGAGCACGCAACGGTCGTAGTCCCGGACGTACAGCTCGTCGTGGCGCCGCACCGGCTCGCTGACCCGTGCCCGGTCGGGTCCATGGCGTTCGGGGTCGGTTCCGTACTCCTTGAGCCAGCGCAGGATGTCCACCTCGGCGCGGGAGAGATCCACCGAGGAGGCGAGCAACTCCAGAACCATGCGGCGCGAGGCCCGCACGCGGTCGCCGCCGGTGCGGATCTCCATGCCTTCGGTCACGCGGCGTGAGCAGGCCGGGACCAGCGTGCGCGAGCCCTCCAACTCCACGACGCAGACCCGGCATGCGTTGACGGGTGTGATCGTCGGGGCCCAGCAGATCGTCGGCACCTCCACCCCGGCGTCGCGGCAGACGTCCAGGATCGTGCTGCCCTCGGCGGCGGACCGCTCGGCGCCGTCGATGTGTACCGTGACCTTGCGGCGCGGGATCGGCACCGGAGTGCTCATCGCCCCGCTCCGGCGCCTTCGAGCAGTCCCAGACGCCGGGCGGAGCCCACCGCCGAGGCCGCCGTGTGTCCCAGCCCGCAGATCGAGGCGTCGCTCATCACCGTGTCCAGGTCGTCGAGAAGGCCGGCGTCGCCCGGTTGCGCCGCGCCGGAGCGCAGGCGCACGATCGCCTCGTTCTGGCGGACGGTGCCCACCCGGCACGGCACGCACTGCCCGCAGGACTCGTCACGGAAGAAGGAGGTGATCCGCTCCACGACGTCCCCGATGTCCGCGGCGGCGCCGAAGACGGTGACCGCCCCCGAACCCAGCGTGAGGTCGGCCGCTCGAACGTCCTCGAAGGTCAAGGGCACGTCGCTCGCCCCGGGGGGCACGAAGACTCCGGCGGCCCCGCCCAGCAGCACGGCCCCGGGCGAGGCCGGGGCGCCGGCGAGTGCCAGAAGCTCGCCGAGAAGCGTGCCGAACGGCACCTCGTAGACACCCGGACCGCCCACGTCGCCGGCCACCGAGAACAGTTTCGTGCCGGGACTCTCGGCGGTGCCCACGGCGCGGAACCCCGCCGCGCCGGAGCTGAGGATCACCGGCACATTGTGGAGCGTCTCGACGTTGTTGACGACGGTGGGCCGGCCGAACAGACCGACCTCGGTGGGGAACGGCGGCTTCGACCGGGGCTCGCCCCGGTACCCCTCCAGCGAGTTGAAGAGCGCCGTCTCCTCACCGCAGATGTAGGCGCCGGCGCCGCGGCGGACCTCGAGGTCGAAGCTCAGGCCGCTGCCGGCCACGTCGCGCCCCAGCAGGCCGCGCCGGCGCGCCTGGTCGATCGCGCCGACGATCCGCTCCTCGGCGGTCGGATACTCGCCCCTGATGTAGACGTAGCCCCGTCCGGCGCCGACGGTCACCCCGGCGATCGTCATGGATTCGACCAGGGCGAAGGGATCTCCCTCCATCAGCACGCGATCCTTGAAGGTGCCCGGCTCGGACTCGTCCGCGTTGCACACCACGTAGCGCTCCCGCTGCGCCGAGGCCGCCACGGCCCGCCACTTCACGCCGGTCGGGAAAGCGGCTCCTCCCCTGCCGCGCAGCCCCGAGTCGGCGATCTCACGCAGCACCGCCTCCGGGCCCATGGTCAGCGCGGTCCGCAGCGCCCGGTACCCGCCGTGCGCCCGGTACTCCTCCAGGCTGGTCGGATCCACGACGCCGACGCGGCCCGTCAGCCAGGCCTCTCCGGCGGCGACCACCCGAGGCGGCGCCTCCGGCGCACCCTCGCCGGCGAGCGCCTCGGCCACTGATCCCGTGGCCGTCCAGCGGGCCGCGTCGTCCCCGGCGCGCTGCACGAACAGGGCAGGGGCCCGGTCACACCGGCCGAGGCACGGGCTGGGGTGCACGCCGACCGGCTCGTCACCGTCGTGACCGGTGTACGCCGCGGGATCGCGGTACGCGGGGTGGACGCGGCAGGCGACGTCGTCACAGACGTGGACGACCGTGCGGGGACCCGTCTCGGTGCGCAGCAGGGCGTAGAACGTGGCGACTCCGAAAGCCTCGGCGCGGGGCACCTCGATCCGCGCGCAGAGTTCGGCCAGCGCTTCCGGGCTGATCCAGCCGACGCCGTCCTGCAGGGCGTGCAACGACGGCAATAGCAGGTGCCGGCGATCGGGGCCGCGCCGGATCACCCGGCTGTCGACAGGGTCGTGGCGACGCCCGACGGCCTCGTCGAGCACACGCGTCTCTGCCGCGGTCGGCGCGGCGGCCGACCGTCTCGACTCCATCGTCTCAGCCTACGAGCGCGTGCCGGAGCCGCAGGGTCACCCGAGGGCGCCCGGCGGGAACGCTCCTCAGCCGGCCGAATGCCCTCGCAGCAACTCGCGTAGGCGCGGCGGGCTCAGGTTGGCCTGCGTGATCGGCACGCCCAGCGGCCTCAGCGCATCATGCACCGCCGCGGCGAGCGCCACCGGCGTCACGATGAGCGCCCCCTCGCCGGCACCGCGATAGCCGCCGATCAGATCCGAGGGGGTCTCGCGGTGGACGATCTTCGGCTCTACGACGTCCGCGAACGTCGGGATCGCGTAGTCCAGCAGCGTCGTCGTGAGCGGCTGCCCGTTCTCGTCGTAGTGGAGTTCCTCGAGGAACGTCTGCCCGACCGCCTGCATGACCGCGCCGTGGATCTGCCCGTCGAGTATCACCTGGTTCATCACGGTCCCGCAGTCGTGCACGATCGTGAGGTCACCCACGCTCACCACCCCGGTGGCGGGATCGACCTCCACGACCGCGGCCGCAGCGGCCGTGGCATAGGTGGCGGCCACGTTCATCTTGCCGCGCTCGTCGGGGAAGGGGCTCGTGTTGAACGAGTCGTAACCCACGATGACCGACAGGCCCGGGTCCATGCCCGGTGGCAGCAGGAAGGTGTGGAGGTACGCAGCCGAAGCGATCTGGGCGAACGGGATGGCCGCCTCGCCCAGGCGGAAGAAGCCCTCGGAAACCTCGATCCGATCGGCGGGCGCGTCCAGCAGTCCGGCGGCGATGGCGACCATCTTGTCGCGAACCTGCCGCGCGGCCTTGATCACCGCTCCGCCACCCATGACCACCGAACGGCTTCCCCAGGTCCCGCTGCCGTAGGGCAGCACCCCGGTGTCGCCGTCGCTGACGGTGACGTCGTCGGGGCTGATGCCCAGTTCGTCCGCCGCCGCCTTGGCGAATATGGTCTCGTGGCCCTGGCCCTGCGACTTGGTGCCGACCACGACGTTCACCTTGCCGTCGGGCTGCACGGCCAGCATCGCCATCTCGTAGACGCCGAACTGACCGGCCAGACCGTGGATGTTGGGTGCGGTGGCCTCCACCATCTGCCCGATCCCCACGCCGACCAGACGGTCCTCCGCCCGCGCCGCGTCGCGCTCCCGGCAGGCACCGTCGTAGTCCGCCGCCTCCAGCAGGTCCGAGAGTTGATCATGGAAGCTGCCGCAGTCCAGCACGGCACCCGTGGCCGTCACGTAGGGCCGTTGCTCGTCGGGGATCATGTTGACCCGGCGCATCTCCACGGGATCGATGCCGAGCTTCTCCCCCACCAGGTCCATGACCCGCTCGATCAGGAACACGGCCTGTCCCTGGCCGTAGCCGCGGTAGGCGCCCATCGGCGCCTTGTTGGTCGCCACGCAGCGCAGTTCGAAGGCGTAGTCCTGCAGGTCGTAGCAGTTCGGCACGATCGCCGTGGTGACGATCGCCGGACCGGCGCCCAGGATGTAGAGCTCCGGCGATCCGACGTCCGCGATGATCTCGGCGCGCAGCCCCAGGATCCGCCCGTCGTTGCGGTACGCCGCCTCCACGTTGTGGACCTGCTGGCGCGAGTGCACGCTGGCGGTGAGGCTCTCGGTGCGGTCCTGCTTCCAGACGACCGGGTGGCGGACCCGCATCGCCAGCACCGCCACCAGCGCCTCCTCGCGAACCATGTGGACCTTGTTGCCGAAGCCGCCCCCCATGTCGGGCGCCACGACCCGGATCTTGGCCTCGCTCAGTCCGGTGATCTCGGCGAGCACGGTGCGCAGGAAGTGCGGGATCTGGGTCGAGGCGTGCAGCACCAGACGCCCCGTGGCGGGGTCGAACTCGCCGAGCGCACCGTGGCCGTCCAGCGGCAGGCCGATGATGCGGTGGTGCGTGAACTTCTCCTGCAGGACGCCGTCGGCGTCAGCGAACGCCGTCTCGGTGTCGCCGTGGGGGCCCGGGATGTACAGGAAGACGTTGTCGCCCCAATCCTCGTACAGCTGCGGTGCGTCGGCCTCCAGCCCCGCCTCCACGTCGCTGACCGCGGGCAACTCCTCGTAGTCGACCTCGATGAGCTCGAGGGCGTCCTCAGCGATGTAGCGGCTGTCGGCGACCACCGCGGCGACCGGCTCGCCCACGAAACGCACCTTGTCGACCGCGAGCACCGACCAATTGAGTTGGCGCAGCGTCGGGATCGCCTCCAGGTGGTGGTTGAACGTGCCGGTGTCGGCGGCCAGCTCGGGCCCGGTGAACGCCCCGATCACTCCGGGCAGCGTGAGGGCGCCCGAGACGTCGATGCCGCGGATCCACCCATGGGCCAGCGGGCTGCGCAGGATGGCGATGTGCTTCAGGTCGGGGCGCTGCACGTCACCCAGATACTCACCCTGGCCACAGAGCAGCCGGGTGTCCTCGCGCCGGAAGGTTCCCGTGGTGGTCTCCGGCGGCGCCACCGGGGGCGCGACGGCGGTCATGACTGCGCCTCGGCGGTACCGGCGAGCGCCTCCAGCGCGCTGACGATGTTGATGTAGCCGGTGCAGCGGCAGAGATTGCCCGCCATCCATTCCACGATCTCGTCCCGGCTGGGGTGCGGGTCGGTCTCGAACATCTCCAGCGCCGTGAGGACCATGCCCGGCGTGCAGTAGCCGCACTGCAGGCCGTGGTGGGTCGACAGCGCCTGCTGGATCGGGTGCAGCGCTCCCGGCGATCCGACGCCCTCGATGGTCCGTACCTCAGCACCGGTGGCCTGGACGGTGAACATCAAGCAGGAGCGCACGCTGGCGCCGTCGACGAGGATCGTGCAGGCACCGCAGGCACCCTGCTCGCATGCTGCGTGAGCCCCCGTCATGGAGAGGCGGTCCCGAAGCGTGTCGAGCAGCAACTCGCGCGGCTCGACGTCGACCTCCGCGGCCTCACCGTTGAGCGAGAACCTGACATCCGTCATGACGTTCGACTCCTCATGGGTTCCTCCTTGTCGTGATCGGCTCGCGCTCAGCCGCGGCCGGGCGATCCCGCCCGTCCCCAGGCTCTTCGCACGGCATCGGTGGCCAGCACGGCGGCGAGCTCACGGCGGTATTCCGCCGAGCCGTGCACGTCGCCGGACGGATCCGACGCCGCCGCCACCCGTCTGCCCAGTTCGTCCGCTCCGCCGCCGGTCAGGGCGGACTCGCCCAGCAGGAACTCCCCCGCCGCGCTCAGGTCCACCGGGGCGGGGCCGAGACCGCAGCCGGCGACCCGCAGCCCGTCACACGCACCATCCTCGTCACGGTGCAGGATCACGACCACACCCGCCGTGGCGAAGTCGCCGTGGCGGAGGACGAACTCCGAGAACGCGCCGCCGTCGCCCTCGCGGTGAGCGGGGACCTCCACTGCACTCAGCAGTTCGGCGGGCTCGAGGCTGGTCGTGAAGGGCCCCTCGAAGAGCTCGGCGGCGGGAATGGTCCGCTCACCCGCGGCGCTGCTGGCGATCACCTGCCCACCCAGCGCGACGAGCAGTGCCGGCAGCTCCGCCACGGGATCGGCGTGGGCGAGGCTGCCGCCGAGCGTCCCCCGGTTGCGGATCCCGACGTGGCCGATGAGACCCGCCGTCTCGGCGAAGATCGGAGCCTTCTCGCGCACCAGCGGATCCGTCTCCAGGAAGCGATGGCGGCACATGGCGCCGAAGCGCAACGTGCCGTTGCCGGCCTCGAAGCCGGCCAGCGACGCCACGCCGTTCACGTCCACGAGCAGGCTCGGACGCGCCAGGCGGAGGTTCATCAGCGGTACGAGGCTCTGCCCCCCCGCCAGTATCCGGGCGTCGTCGGCGCCGGCGAGCGCCTCAGCGGCCTCGGCGACCGACGTCACGGCGACGTAGTCGAATCTTGCGGGTTTCACCTTGTCGCTCCTATCCCCCCTGCCGCAGGCTCCCGCCGACCGATCCGCTGTCCGGAACTCGACGGCCAGCACCGCTCGTAGCGTCTCACCAGCCAGCGGTTGAACTGCGCCAGGGTCTCCTCCTGCCAGGAATAGCGACCGCGGGGCGCGAACACCGAGTTCAAGCCCTTCTGCACCATGCGGTCGGCGTAGACATCCTGCACGTTGAAGTTATCAACCCCCTGCTCGGCCTGCTCGAAGAGGTACTCGAACATGGGATCGGCGAGCGCCGAGGGCTCGAAGCAATAGCCGATGTGGATCGTGATCTCCCCCGGGCCGTCGGGGCTGATGATGAAGTAGGCGACCTCGTCGGGCACGATCGCCAGGGACAGGGTGGGCGGGATGAGCACGAACGACCCGCGCCGCCGCTGCGCCTCGGTGAGGTTGGCGAAGGTGGGCAGGATGCACTTCTTCGTGGGGTTGAACGACCCGTCGATGTCGGTGAAGTGCTGGACGCGGCCGATGGCCCCGTCGTCGTCGTCCCACCGCAGGTAGTCGTTGAGGTGGCTCGGGGCGAACGTCTGGAGCGGGCCGTGCAGCCGGCTGGCGTGGTAGGGGTCATTGAAGTTCTCCATCATGACCTTCCAGTTCCACGGCAGGTTCGGCAGCGTCTTGCCCTCGCGGGTCACCGTGTCCGACAGACCGAAGTTCTCCAGGATGTCGTCGATCTTCCCCAGGGTGGGCCCCAGTGGCTGAGCGTCGGCGTCGAAATTGCAGAACACGAACCCCTGCCAAAGTTCGGTGCGAAGGCGCGGCAGGCCATGGTCGGCCTTGTCGAACCCGACGGCGCGCTCCATCGCCGGCGCGCCCAGCAGTGCCCCGTCCAGACCGTAGGACCAGTGGTGGTAGGGGCAGGTGAAGCGGCGTGTGTTGCCGGACCCTTCCGCCAGCACCATGCCGCGGTGCTGGCAGACGGCGGAGACGACCCCGATCTCGCCGTCGCCGTCGCGCAGCATGATCAGCGGCTCCCCCGCGAGTGTGATGCAACGGAAGTCGCCCGGCTCGGGAACCTGGTCGGCCCGCCCGACACAGAGCCACTCTCGCTGGAACACCGCCCGCCGCTCGAACTCGTAGAACTCCGGGGACGTGTAGATGACGGGGGGGAGCAGGCATGCCTCGTCGACCGCCCCGACCGACGCGGCGAACGAGTCGCGCAGTTCCCTCGTCAGGACGGTCATGCGGCGCCTCCCTTCCGGCACTGCGACCCTGGCATCGGTGACGCGGACACAACGGGAATTATGGTCGTCACCGGAGCGCCGCACAATCGGGGTGGCGCCACCGCCGACGCTCCGCCGTTGCTGCGACCGCGCCGGCGAGCGGGGCTATGACCCGTCGCGACCGGCGGCCGGCAGGAGCAACGGCGATCGTGAGGCCCACAGGATTGCGGCGCCGCTAGTGTCGGGAGGACGGGCCGGATTGCCGGGACCGCGGCGAACGGGACTATCGTTCTGCTGCGGGCCCGCGGGGGCGCCCCCATGGTCTCCCGGCACGGCTAGATTGTCGGAGCGCCCGGGACGGGTGCGGCGCAGCGGGGAATCACCAGATGGCAGGTAAGGAGCAGAGATGATGGAAGTGACTTCCGAGCGGCGGGGTTCGACGGTGATCATCAACACCGCCGGCCGGGTCGACGGATCGAACGCCAGCGATTTCCAGGACGCCTTGGAGGCCAACATCGGCGCGGAGGACAGCGCCGTCATCCTGAACCTCGCCGAGTTGGACTACATCAGCAGCGCCGGACTGCGCATCATCCTGCTCACCGCCAAGAACCTCCGCCAGCGTAAAGTCGGCTTCTCCATCTGCTCGCTGTCCTCCTCGGTGCACGAACTCTTCATCATCAGCGGTTTCGACCAGATCATCGCTATCCACAGCTCTCCCGAGACCGCCCTCGCCGCGCAGGAGGGCTGACGGAGCAGCGCCCCAGCGACTCTGCGCGGACGAACCACGGAGCGACCCCGAGCGAGCGCGCCGGAGGGACCGGAAGCGATGGCCAAAGCGACATACAAGATCCTCGTCGTGGACGACGAGGTCGACTTGGAACCGCTCATGCTCCAGCGGATGCGGCGCGACATCCGCTCCGGTCGCTACAGCTTCGTCTTCGCCCACAACGGCATCGAGGCCCTCGAGAAGCTGAACACCGACGACGACATCGACATGGTGCTCTCCGACATCAACATGCCCCAGATGGACGGGCTCACGCTCCTGGAACAGATCCCCAGCGTCGACCCCAACATCAAGTCGGTCATCATCTCGGCCTACGGGGACATGAAGAACATCCGCACGGCCATGAACCGCGGCGCCTTCGACTTCGTCACCAAACCCCTGGACTTCGCCGACCTGCGCATCACCATTGAGCGGACCCTCGCCCACCTCACCGAATGGCGCGCCGCCCTGGCCTCCCGCGACCAGCTCGTGTCGCTGCAGAAGGAACTCGACGTCGCCAACAGGATGCAGAAGTCGATCCTCCCGACGCGATTCCCGCGCGAGGGTGACTACGAAGTCTTCGCCCACATGGAGCCGGCGCGCAATGTCGGAGGCGATTTCTACGACGTCATCAACCTCGAGGGGGGCCGCATCGGGCTCTGCATCGCCGACGTCTCCGACAAGGGGGTGCCCGCGGCCCTGTTCATGATGTCCAGCCGCACCCTGCTGAAGGGCGCCTCCATCGGCTGTGACAACCCCGGCGACGTACTGCAGGAGGTCAACGAACTGCTGCGCGAGACGAACGACACCGAGATGTTCGTCACGCTGCTCTACGGGATCTACAACCCCGCCACCGGGGACTTCACCTACGCCAACGGCGGGCACAACGAGCCGCTCCTGATCCGACCCGATGGAAGCTCGTCGTTGCTCCCGCGCACCGGCGGGATCATCCTCGGGGTGATGGCCGGCGTGGAGTTCGCCCACAACACCGTCAACGTCGGGCCGGGCGACACCCTGTTCCTGTACACCGACGGTGTCAGCGAGGCCATGAACGTCGAGGCGGAGGAGTTCGGGATGGAGCGGCTGGCGGCGATTTTCGCCGAGACCCCGCCGAACGACGCGGAGGAGACGACGATGACCGTCTTCAAGGCGGTCCACGGCTTCGCCGGCGAGACTCCGCAGTCCGACGACATCACCTGCCTGACGCTGCACCGAAGCGAGCCGGGGAGTTGAGCGCGCAATTCCGGCTGGAGGTCGGCGCCGCGCAGCACGAGTCCGTCGATGACGCCCTCCGGCACATCGAGGCGTCACTGGATGAGTTCGGCCGCCTCGAGCGCTGCGGTGACGATCTGGCCTTCAAGCTGCATCTCATCATCGAGGAACTGGCCCTGAACGCCATGACCTACGGCGGCGCCGAGAGCGTGCAGATCACCATCACCACCGAGGCCGAGGCGGTCACCGTGGAGATCTCCGACGACGGCGTCGCCTTCGACCCGCTGAACGACGCCCCCCAACCCGACGTGAACGCGGCCCTCGAGGACCGTGCCGTCGGCGGGCTGGGGATCCATCTGGTTCGCACGCTGACCGACGACCTGAGCTACCGCCGGGACGGGGAGCGGAACCACCTGACCCTGGTCACGCGGCAGACGGAATGATCGAACCGCTGCGGCGGAGGTTCCCCTCGGCTCTGGGGGTTCTCGCGCTGTCGGCGCTGGTGGCCGCAGCCTGCACCACCGGCAGCGAACCGGATCAGCCCACCACCGGCTCGACGCAGCCTGCGCCGCTCGACGGGCCCCCGGCCGGCCCGGCCGCGACGGCGGCTTCCCAGGGCATCTTTGAGGACTCGGTCCTCTTCGGCCAGTCGGCCGCTTTCAGCGGTCCCGCCCAGGAGCTCGGTCTGAACATGCGCCTCGGCATCGAGGCCGCCTTCGCCGAGGCCAACCGGAACGGCGGGGTCCATGGCAGGCGCCTGGATCTCGCCTCCCTGGACGACGCCTACGAGCCGGAGGCGGCGGTCACCAACACGCAGCAGCTCATCGAGTCCGACGGCGTGTTCGCGCTGATCGGCGAGGTCGGCACACCCACGTCACGTTCGGCCACCCCGGTCGCCGCCGCCGCGCAGGTCCCGTTCATCGCCCCGTTCACGGGGGCGGAGTTCCTGCGCGACGACGACTGGCGCAACATCATCAACCTGCGCGCCTCCTACTACCAGGAGACCGAGGAGATCGTCGCCAGGCTGATCGCCGACCAAGGCGTCGACCGCATCGCGGTCATGTTCCAGGACGACTCCTTCGGCCGCGCCGGCTACCGCGGCGTGCTGCAGGCCCTCGACCGGCGGGACATGGAACCGGTCGCCATCGGTCTGTACCCCCGCAACACGACGGCGGTGCGCACCGCCCTGTTGGACCTCCAGTTGGGCGATCCCGACGCTGTCGTCCTAGTGGGCGCCTACGAGCCAGTCGCCGCGCTGATCGCCTGGGCGCGCTACCTCGGCGAGGACTGGACGTTCGTCACGATCTCCTTCGTGGGCGCCAACGCCCTGGCCGAGGAGCTGGGCCCCTTCGGCGACGGCGTGTTCGTGACCCAGGTCGTGCCCTTCCCCGATGACGACTCGCTGCCGGTCGTGGCCGCCTACCGCGCCGCCCTGGAGGCGCACGATCCCGACGCCGCGCCGGGGTTCGTCTCGCTGGAGGGCTACTTGGCGGGCCGCATGGCGATCGTCGGACTCGAGCGCTGCGGGCGCGACCTGAGCCGGACCTGCTTCCTCAAGGAGATCCTGCGGGGCGAGCCGGTGGACATCGACGGTTTCGAGCTCGTTTTCGGCGGCAACGACAACCAGGGCTCCGACGCCGTGTTCCTCACCATGATCCGCGACGGCCGCTACGTCGCCACCGGCTCGATGTGAGGACGGTCGGTGACGTGAGCGCCCCCGAGCAGCGGGCGGTCCCGGCCTCCGGGGAGGTCCACGCATGCTGAGAGACCGGCTGCGCGTCCTGGTGGACTTCGCCCTGCGGATCTCGACGCAGATGTACGTGGCGATCGGCGTCCTCGTCTCCCTGACCGTCGCCGCCATCGCCGTGAGTTGGCTGTCGTTCAACAGCATCGAGGGCACCCAGGACCGCGTCAACACCGAGAGCCTGCCGCGGATCGTCACCGCCTTCCGGGTCACCGAGCTGAGCGGCCGGCTGGTCGCCGCAGCCCCGCGCCTGACCGTGGCGGCCACACCCGAGGAGCTCGGCGCGGTCTCGGCGGAGATCGTGGAGACCCAGGAGGAGTTCCGCAGGGAGTTGGAGCTCCTCGAGCAGCAGGACATCGATGCGGCGCTGTTCGTGGCGATTCGCTCGCGCGCCCGGCAGCTCGAGTCCAACATCGCCCAGATCGAGGCCGAGATGCCGACGTCGTTCGCGCTCGCCGTCGAGATCGAGGCCCTGCGCGTGCAATTGGCCGAGATCAGCCGGAAGCTGGACGACATCCTGCTGCCGGCACTCGACGAGCAGCTCTTCTACCAGATGACCGGCTACCGGCAGATCGGCGAGCCCCCCGCGCCGCGCGAGCGGCACTTCACCGAGGCGGAGGTCATCCGCTACCGCCACCTGCTGGCCCTGCAGACCGACACGGCCATCGCCACCCAGCTGCTCTCCAGCGCTTTCAGCGTCTCCAACGCGGCCCTCATCGAGCCCCTGCAGGAGAGCTTCGAGTCGGTGACCGACCGCATCGAGATCAGCGCAACCGCCATCGGTCTGATCGCCCAGCGCGGCTACCTGGTGTCGGTCCTGACCGACCTGTTCGCGTTGGGCGTCGGCGCCGACAGCGGCTTCGCCCTGATCACGGCGCAGCTGGAGCTCGGCGAGCGCCAGCGCGAGCTGCTGGCCCAGAACCGCGTCCAGGCCGCCGAGTTGGCGACCGGGGTGCAGGAGTTGATCAGCAACGCCCGCAGCGACGCCGACGACGCCACCACGGCCTCCGCCGACGCCATCGGGACCTCGCGCGTCCTGCTGCTGGTGATCGCCGGCGTCAGCGTGGTCGTGGGGCTCGCGATCATCCTGGGATTCGTCAGCCGCCTGCTGCTGCGACGGCTCAACCAGCTCTCGAACCGCATGCGCCGCATGGCCGACGGGGACCTCGAGGACGAGGTCGTCATCAGCGGCCGCGACGAGGTGTCGGAGATGGCCCACGCCTTGGAGATCTTCCGCCGCCACGCCCTGGAGGTCCAGCGCCTCAACCTGGTCGAGAAGCTGGCCGAGGAGCTCGGCGAGAAGAACAGCGAGCTGGAGCAGGTCCTGGAGGAGCTGCACAGGGCCCAGGATCAGATCGTCATGCGGGAGAAGCTGGCCGCGCTGGGCGAGGTGACCGCCGGGGTGGCCCATGAGATCCGCAATCCCCTCAACTTCGTGAAGAACTTCTCCGAGGTCTCCGCCGAACTGGTCGAGGAGCTCCAGGAGGTGCTGGAGGAGGCCGGGGACACCCTCACCGACGAGCAGCGGGAACTCATCGCTGACATCGCCGCCGACATCACCGAGAACCTCGAGCGCATCGGCTCGCACGGCGCCCGCGCCAACACCATCGTGCACGACATGCTGATGATGAGCCGTGAGACCGGCGAGTGGCGGCGCGCCGACATCAACGGGCTCATCGAGGAGCACGCCAGGCTGGCCTTCCACAGCGCCCGCGCCGTCGATCCGGACTTCCAGCTGAACCTGGAGTTCGACCTGGATCCCGAGGTGGGCGAGCTCGAGGTGCTGCCCCAGGACCTCGGCAGGGTGTTCATCAACATGGTGGGCAACAGCTGCCACGCCACCGACCAGAAGCGCAAGAGGCTGGTGGAGGCGGGCGAGGGTTCCTCCTACATGCCCACGGTCCGCACCAGCAGCCGCCGGACCCCCGACGGCGTCGAGATCAGGATCCGCGACAACGGCGACGGCATCCCCGCCGACGTGGTGGACAAGATCTTCAACCCGTTCTTCACCACGAAGCCCACCGATCAGGGGACGGGCCTGGGCCTGGCGATCACCAACGACATCGTCCGCGAGCACGGGGGCAGCATCGGCGTGGACACCGCCCCCGGCGAGTACACCGAGATGACCATCTCGCTGCCCGCGCAACGGACGGAGGCCGCAGCGGAGGATCCGGCGGAGGCCGCCCCCGCCGAGGAGTGACGGCCGCCCGGGGACGGGCCGTCAGCCGGCGAGAGGCTCGACGCGCACCGCCGTGGCCTTGAAGCCCGCGGTCCCCGAGAGAGGATCCCAGTCGTCGGGCACGAGCAGGTTCGTGTCTACTTGGTCGGGGAAGTGGAAGGTCAGGAACGCCAGGCCCTCGACCAGATCGGGGTCGAAGCGCACCGGGGCCTCCACGGCGCCGCGCCGGGACACCACCCGCACCACCTCGCCCTCGGCGATCCCCAGGCGGCGGGCGTCGGCGGCGCAGAGGTCCAGCTCCTCCCGGCGGCGCAGCGGCGAGGCGAACGATCCCGACTGGACCCCCGTGTTGAACGAGTCCAGGCGCCGCCCCGTCGTCAGCCGGATGGGGAACGCCTCGTCGAGGGTGTCCAGCGGCGCCTCCCACTGCACCGGCACGAACGGCACCCGCGGCCCTTCGAGGGGATCGGCCCAGAGCCGCCCGTGCAGGAACTGCGACCCCGGGTGCTCCTCGTCGGGGCACGGCCAGCGAATGCCGCCCAGCGCCTCGAGCCGCCGGTAGGTCATCCCGGCGTGGTAGCTCGAGAGCGAGCGCAGCTCGTCCCAGACCGCCTCCGCGTCGGGCTCGCCCCAGTCGTGGCCCAGCTCGCGGGCCAGGGCGAAGGTGATCGCCAGGTCGTCGCGCGCCTCGCCGGGGGGCGCCACGGCGGCCCGCACGAGCTGCACGCGCCGCTCGCTGGAGGTCACGGTGCCGGTGGTCTCGGCGAAGCTGGCCGCGGCGGGCAGCACCACGTCGGCCAGCTGCGCCGTGGCGGTCAGGAAGATGTCCTGCACCACGAGGAACTCCAGGTCGGCGAGCACGCGCCGGGCGTGCGCCACGTCGGCCTCGGAGTCGGCGGGGTTCTCGCCGACCACGTACAGCGAGCGCAATCGCCGGTCCGCCATGGCCTCGAACATCTCCGAGAGGTGCCAGCCGGGCTGCGGCGGCACCGGGGCGCCCCAGGCCTCCTCGAAGCGGCGCCGCCCGGCCTCGTCGCTGAGGTCACAGAAGCCGGGCAGGCGGTTCGGCAGCGCACCCATGTCGCCGCCGCCCTGGACGTTGTTCTGGCCCCGCAGCGGCGCCAGGCCGGAGCCGTAGCGCCCCACGTGGCCGCACAGCAGCGCCAGATCAATGAGCGCGAACACGTTGTCGGCGGCGTTGTGGTGCTCGGTGATGCCGAGTGTCCAGCAGAGCTGGGCGCGCTCGGCCGTGGCGTAGAGGTGGGCCAGCTCGACGATCGCCTCGGCGGGCAGGCCCGTGATCGACGCGGCCCGCTCGGGGGTGTAGGGGGCCACGGTGGCGGCGTAGTCCTCGAAGCCGGTCGTGGCATGGCCGATGAAGTACTCGTTGTGCAGCCCGGCGGCGATGATCTCGGCGGCCATGGCGTTCGCCAGGGCGATGTCGGACCCCACGTTCACGCCCAGCCACAGGTCGGCGAAGCTCGCCGAGGCGCTGCGCCGCGGGTCTACGACCACCAGCTTGGCGCCGTTGTTCCGGCCGGCCAGCATGCGGTGGAACATGATCGGGTGGGCAGCGCGGGCATTGGAGCCCCAGAGCAGGATCAGGTCGGTGTGCTCGAGTTCCTCATACGAGCTCGTCCCTCCCCCGACTCCGAAGACCGTCGTCAGACCGACGACGCTGGGGGCATGTCAAGTGCGGTTGCAGCTGTCGATGTTGTTCGAGCCGATGACCGTCCGGGCGAAGCGCTGCAGGGCGTAGTTCAGCTCGTTCGTGGCCTTGGAGCAGCTGAACGCGCCGAAGCTCTGCGCACCGTGGCGGCCGACCGACCGCTGCAGGCCCTCGGCGGCACAGGCGAGAGCCTCCGACCAGCTCGCGGGCCGCAGGTCACCGCCGCGGTCGCGGATCAGCGGCTCGGTGAGGCGTTCGGGCATCGTGAGGCCTCCTCGATCGTCCCGGCGCTCCCCCACAGCCTACGGCCTCACCTGCGGTGTCTCAGCGCGACAGTACGGTTCGTGGTGTGAGCGGTCCGGGCGGCGGCGATCTGTTCATCGTCGACAACAGCATCTCCGGCTGGACGGCGCTGGAGTATCTGCGCCAATGGACCGACGTGGCGCGGTCGTTCGACATCGCCACTGGGTTCTTCGAGATCGGGGCGCTGCTGGCGTTGGACGGGAAGTGGCAGCAGCTCGACAAGGTGCGGATCCTGATGGGCGACGAGGTGTCGCTGCGCACGCGTGACGCGTTCAAGGATGCGCTGCGGCGCCGGGTCGGCCGGCTGGACGACAGCCTGGAGGACGAGAAGGGTCCGAACCCGCTGCTGGAGGGTGTCGAGGCGATCATCGAGGCGATCGCCGAGGGGCGGATCGAGTGCCGGGTCTACCGCCGGGACAAGTTCCACGCCAAGGCCTACATCACGCATGCGCGCTTCGACGTGATCGGGGCGCAGGCGTTGGTCGGTTCCAGCAACCTCACCCCGGCGGGACTGACCCGGAACGTGGAGTTGAACATCCAGATCCGCAGCGGCCGGGAGGTGTCACAGCTTCAGGACTGGTTCGATGCGCATTGGGCGGAGGCCACCGACGTCAGCGACGACGTGTTGCGCACCATCGCCCGCCACACCGCGGCGTACTCGCCGTTCGACGTGTACGCCAAGGCTCTGCACGAGTACTTCGGTGGCCGGGAACTCACCGCCGGGGAGTGGGACGAGTCGCGGTCGCGGATGTTCGGCCAGCTCGACCGGTACCAGAAGGAGGCGTACTGGTCGTTGATGAAGATCGCCCAGAGCCACGGCGGGGCGTTCCTGTGCGACGGCGTGGGGCTCGGGAAGACGTTCGTGGGGCTGATGCTGATCGAGCGTCTGGTGCTGCACGAGAACCGCCGGGTGGTGCTGTTCGCCCCGAAGGCGGCGCGGGAGGGCGTCTGGGAGCCGCACCTGCGGGACTGGCTGGGTCACATCGGCGGTGTGGGCGGCAGCGCCGACTTCTCCAACCTCACCGTCCTCAGTCACACCGACCTGCACCGCGGCGGCGCCTTCCCCGAGCGGTTCGCGCGGATCGCCGAGTTGGCCGACGCCGTCATCGTCGACGAGGCGCATCACTTCCGCAACCGCGGCAGCCGCGGTGACGCCCCCGGCCCCGGAGGCCCGGCCGGTCTCGCTGCAAGCGGCGAAGGCCCCGGCGGCCGCGGCGACGACGAGCGGGACCGACGCTCGCGCTACTGGCGCCTGTTCGACCTGCTCGCCAGCGAGACGCGCCCCAAGTTGGTCTTCCTGCTGACGGCCACGCCCGTGAACAATCGCTTGGCCGACTTCCGGCACATGGCCGAGCTGTTCACCCGCGGCGACGAGGCCTATTTCGCCCGCCGCCTGGGCGTCAACAACCTGACGGCGCACTTCAACAACATGGAGCGCCGCCTGTCGGAGTCGCTGGACGAGGGGCTCACCACCGAGGCGGCCGAGGCGCTGGCCGCAGACGAGGTGTTCTCGTCGCTCGTGGTGCAGCGCAGCCGCGCCTACGCCCGCGCCAGCCAGACCGCCGAGGGGGGCGCGGACACGGCGTTCCCCGAGCGTAGGCCGCCGCAGGTGGCCGAGTACTCCATCCGGGCCTCCTACGGTGAGCTGCTGGACATGTTCAGGGAGGCTTTCGAGAAGAAGGACCCGCTGTTCTCCCTCGCCGTCTACTACCCGCTGGCGCACTACACCGGCCCCGACGGCAGCATCAATCCAATCGAGGAGAACCGCCAGCGCCAAGTGGTGGGCCTCATCCGAACCCTGTTCCTGAAGCGGTTCGAGAGTTCCGCCTACGCCTTCCAGGCGTCGCTCGACCTGCTGCTGCGCAAGCTGCTGGCGTTCGCGAAGGCCCACAGCGAGACCGACGCCGAGCGGGGCCGCTTCGAGGCTTGGCTGCGGGCCAACGCCGAGTTGGTCGGCTACCGGCCCGAGCAGCAGCTGCCGCTGGGGGAGATCCTCGACGAGCCCGCCCAGGGCGACGCCGACGAGGACGCCGAGGAGGACGTCGTGCCCCCCGAGCTGCTGGAGGCGGTCGCACACCTCCCCCGCGGCGACTACGACGTGCCGGCGATCCTCGAGAAGACCTTCGCCGACCTCGACGGAATCGTGCGGTTCATCGACGTGGTCCGCCGGCTCGAGCCCGCCCGGGACGACAAGCTCCGCAAGCTGGTTCGCCTCCTGCGCACCAAGGATCTGGCCGCCCGCAAGGTGCTGGTCTTCACCGAGTTCGCCGACACCGCCCGCTACGTCGAATCGCATCTGCGCGACGCCGGCATCGACGGCGTCGCCCGCATCGACGGCGGTTCGACCGTGAACCGGGCCGAGGTGATCCGGCGGTTCTCTCCCTACTACAACGGCAGCAGTTCGGCTGACCTGGCGGCGCGCGGCGACACCGAGATCCGGGTGCTGATCTCGACCGACGTTCTCTCGGAGGGCCTCAACCTGCAGGACGCCACCCGGCTCATCAACTACGACCTGCACTGGAACCCGGTGCGGTTGATGCAGCGCATCGGACGCGTCGACCGCCGCCTCAACGCTGCCGTCGAGCAGCGCCTCACCGCCGACCATCCCGAAGTCGCCGGCGACCGCGGCACGACCCGCTACTGGAACTTCCTCCCCCCCGACGACCTCGAGGACATCCTGAAGCTCTACGAGCGAGTCGCCGGCAAGACGCTTCTGATCTCCCGCACGCTCGGCATCGAGGGCCGCAAGCTGCTGCGCCCCGACGACGACTACGACCCGCTGCGGGAGTTCAACGCCACCTACGAGGGCGCGAAGACCTCGATCGAGGAGATGCACCTGGAGTATCAGGCGCTGCTGAGAGCCGACCCGGAGCTGGCGGCGCGCCTCGACGGCTTGCCCGGGGCGGTGTTCTCCGGCCGCCGCCGCCCCGCCGCCGGTGCCCGCGGCGTGTTCTTCTGCTACTCCCTGCCCGCCCTCGACGCCGACCGCGGCGCCTTCACCCTCGAGGCCGGACCGACCCGCTGGTACCTCTACGACCTCGACAACGACACCGTCATGGAGTCGCCCGCAGACGCCGCCGGCATCGTCGCCGGCATCCGCTCCAAGCCGAACACGCCGCGGCGGTGCACGATGAGCGCCGCGACCCTCAAGGAGGTTCGCGACATGGTCCTCGGCCACATTCGCAACACCTACCTGAAAATGGTCAACGCGCCCATGGACGCGCCAGAGCCCAAACTGCTGTGCTGGATGGAGCTTAACCAGTGAGCACAGAACGCCCCGACAGGGTCGAGACGCTTCGCCGGATCCGCATGTTCAAACAGGTGCTCTGGTACTTGATGGACGAGCGGGGTTGGCCACTGGGGGCCGACGCCCTCGAAGTGGAGGACCTCGAGTCACTGACCTACGACTGGGATCCGCAAGAGTTGGGCATTCCGGTCGAGGCGCTCGGCAACCTCAGGCAGCTGCGCCAGATGCGGCCCGTCACCGCGGACCAGCCGTGGGGCGTGTTCTTCCTGGAATTCACGGGGACGAGGCTGCCGATAACCCAGGTGCGACACATCCTGCGCGCGCTGGTCACCAAGAAGCGATCCGCCGACGGCAGGGGCCGGCCATCGTGGGATCTGGCCGACCTGCTGTTCATCGTCATGACGGGCCCGGCGGGCACGGTGGAGCTCCACTTCATCGCCTTCGAAGGCGACAGCCCGGCCACCGCGGAATTCCGGCCGCTGACGTGGCGGCCCGACTCGCCACCCGGCCATCTACGCCGCCTCGCGGAGGATCTGCTGCCGTGGCTTGACTGGCCCGACGACGACCGCGACGTGGAGTCGTGGCGCGCTGGCTGGCGCCAAGCGTTCAAGCTGCCGGCAGGCCAGGCGATCCGCGACGCAGCCCGGCTGGCCGAACGCATGGCGTCCACTGCCAGTGACCTGCGGAGCCAGATCGCCGAGGCACTCGACGCCGAGGCGGGCGAGGGGCCGTTCTCGACGTTGCTGGGTGAGGTCCGCACCCAACTCGTCAGCGACGTCGACAGCGCTCGTTTCGCCGACATGTGCGCCCAGACGCTCACCTACGGCGTGCTCAGCAGCCGGGTGACCGACCCGGAGGGCTTCGGTTCGTCGCCGGTCTTCTCGTCGGTGCCGCTGGCGAACCCGTTCCTGGAGGCGTTCTTCGAGCAGATCCACGACCAGGCCGTCGCGCTCGACATACCCGGCAGCGGCCTCCCGCAACTCGTGGCCGACCTGCGGGAGACGAACGTGGAGGCCATCTTGGACCAGTTCGGCGCCACCGCCAAGGGCGGCGACCCCGTCATCCACTTCTACGAGGAGTTCCTGAAACGCTACGACGCCAAGATGCGCGCCGACGCCGGCGCCTTCTACACCCCCCAGCCGGTCGTGGAGTTCATGGTCCGCCTGGTCGACGAGGTCCTGCGCACACGTTTCGGCCTGCCGCTGGGCATCGCGGACGCCGCCACCTGGGCGGAGGTGGCCGGCCGCAACGGCTTCGCGGTGCCCGAAGGCGTCGACCCCGACAAGCCGTTCGTCTCGATGATCGACCCCGCCACCGGCACCGGCACCTTCCTCGTCGAATGGCTGCACCGCGCCCAAGCAAGCTTCGGCGACGGCGCTGACGCCACCGGCGCGCAAGGCAGCCCTGCGACCAGTCCCATTTCGGCACGCGCTGAGGACTCACCAGCGACGGCGCCGGCGACCAGCACCGCCCCGCCTGCGCTCGCTCCTGGTTCGAGGCGTGCCGGTTCTGCCGAGGCTTCGCTGGGCAGCGACTGGCCGAACCATCTGCGCGACCATGTGCTGCCGTCGATGCATGCCTTCGAGAACATGCTGGCCCCTTACGCCATCGCCCATCTGAAGGTGGCTCTCGAGTTCCACAGCGCAGACGCCAGCGACGCGCCCGCGCAGATACTCCTGACCGACACCCTCGACCACCGCGCCACCCAGCAGCAGTTCGCCGCCATGGCCGACCCGATAGCCGCCGAGGGCGAACGAGCCGCCGAACTGAAGGAGTCCGAGCGCTTCACCGTCGTAATCGGCAACCCGCCCTATGACCGCGAGCAGCGCGACGTCGGCGACACCGGGAGGCGCAAGGGCGGCGTGGTCCGCTACGGGGCTCCGGGCGTCGCGCCGCGTGGCCTCGGCCGCTCACCCGGCGTCTCGACGACCCGTGCTCCCCGGCGTGGCGCCCCGCTGCCAGCACTGCTCGACGACATCACTGAGCCGATGCGCGCCGCCGGCGTGGGCCACCACCTGAAGAACGTCTACAACGACTACGTCTACTTCTGGCGATGGGCCGTCTGGCAGGCCACCGAACTGCCCCCGGCCCCCGGCGTGGTCGCCTTCATCACCGCCTCGTCGTACCTCGACGGCGTCTCTATGGGAGGTGTGCGCGCCCTGCTGCGGGTCGCTTTCGACGAACTGTGGATCGTCGACCTCGGAGGCGAGGGCCGCGGCGCGCAGACCGAGGAGAACGTCTTCGACATCCGCACGCCAGTGGCCGTCGCCATCGGCGTACGCAACGGCACCGGCCCTACCGATGAGCTTCATGACGCCCGCATCGGCAGGGACGAAGCAGCGACCCGCGAGTCCGACCGCAGCACCTCCGGCGGCCCACCGGACTCGCCCGCCCCGGCCGCTGGCTCCGCGGCCCGTGCTCAGACCGCCGGCGCGGCTACCGGCGGTCGAGGGGGAACGTCGAACGCGGACGCCAGCCCGGCGGCCAACGACAACGCTCGCGACGAGGGAACGGTTGGCGATTGCACCGTCCGCTACCTGCGGATCACGGGCTCCCGAGCCGACAAACTCGCGAGGCTGGGCGGAATCGGACTCGACGACCTGTCCGAGGAGGTCCCAGGCACGGGCCTCGACGGGCTCACGCCCCGAAGCGACACTGCGTACTACGACTGGCCCCAGGTCACCGACCTGTTCCCTTGGATCCGCTCGGGCTGCAAGCTGGGTCGTACTTGGCCGATTGCAGAGAGTCGTGCCCTCCTTGCGAGCCGTTGGGAACGCCTCGTCAGGGCGGTGCCGCGCAGTCGGTGTGAGCTGTTCGTCGAGACCAACACCGGCAAGAAGATGCACGACGCCCCCAAGCCTCTGCTGCCATCCGAGGACAGTCTCCGACCGATCCAGGAACTCGATATCGGTGATGCTCCCGAAGGATTCGACCGGTACGGATACAGAAGCTTCGATCGCCACTGGATCATTGCCGATCACCGGGTGGCTGATCGTCCAGGTCCTGGCCTTTGGGCGGCACGGGGTCCGAGGCAGGTCTTCCTCACGAGCCTGACGTCCACCAAGATCGGGCGAGGCCCGGCGCTGACCGTCACGCCCTACGTTCCCGACCTCCACTGCTTCCGGGGCTCCTACGGAGCGAAGGACATCATGCCGCTCTACCGCGACCGCAGCGGGCGGGCACCGAACATCGCCGAGGGCCTGCTCGCCGCCGTCGGTGACCGCCTGGGCGCCGAGGTCTCACCTGAGGATCTTCTCGCCTACGTGTACGCCCTCGCCGGCACTGCCGCCTTCACCGAGCGATTCGAGGACGAGTTGTCCGAGGCGGCCGGCCCGATCCACCTGCCGATCACCGCCGAACCGAACCTGTTCCAGCGCGCGGTGGAACTGGGCCGCGACCTTCTCTGGTGGCACACCTGGGGTGAGCGCTTCGCCCCACCCGGCCAGACCCGTCTCCCGCCCGGGCGAGCCCAGCAGACCACCCCCGTCGGAGGCATGCCGGAGAAGTTCGGCTACGACCCCGACACCGAGACCCTCACGGTCGGCACCGGCACCTTCGGACCCGTCAGCCCCGAGATCTGGAACTTCGAGGTCTCCGGCCTGAAGGTCGTCAGCTCTTGGCTCGGCTACCGCATGAAGACCCGCAAGGGCCGAAAGTCCAGCCCCCTCGACGAAATCCGCCCCACCCGCTGGAGGGAGACCGACGAGCTCCTCCGCCTCCTCGCCATCCTCGAACACACCGTCGAGGTCACCGCCGGGGCCGCCGCCCTCCTCGACGAGATCCTCGCCAACCCCCTGATCTCCGCCGCCGACCTCCCCCAACCGACTCCGGACCAGCGCAAACCCCCGGCCTGAGTGTCGCGCCCTGGGGGTGAACTGGCGCAATACGCTTAGGCCGCCTGGAATGCCCGACTGACGACAGGTCCGCTGTCACGCGAGAGGACGCCGCCATGGGTACTCGACTCGTTCTTCGGCTCTGCGGAGACAATGCACAGTGGGGCAACGTGTATGTCTCGGACGTCGCGCGCCTGCTCAACGGCGTGGATCGAGTCGTAGGCCGTACCGCGTCTCAGCTAGCCGGTCGGGCACCCGGCAAGGCGGGGCCGCTCCCGCGGTCAATCGCTGAGGCGACGAAGCTGAGACTGAGTTCCGTTTCTGAGGGAAGTCTGGTCGTCGAGGTCGAAGTCCCCGACGCGCCGGCCGACGAGCCCCAGCTTGAGTTGGCCGATGCGCCGCTCGGGGAGTCCGCGGTCCGCACGGCCCTCGCCGTTCTTGCGGGCTCGGAGGCCAAGTTTCCCGAGACAACCGCTGCGTGGAGTCGATTGGCCGAGGAACTGAGCATCGGCGAACGTTACGACGAGCTCGCGTGCGCGCTCCCATCAGACCCAACAGCGGCGGCTGTTCTCGACGCGCCCGCGCGAACGCGGCTCGCGGCCGCGGCGCAGCAGCGCTCAACAGGCGACAGGGCCGGCGACCTGACCGGAGTCCTATACGAGGCCGACTTCGAGAAGTGCACAGGTCATCTGCGAACAGCGGTCGGCGACGCCGTGCGCCTGCGCTTCGATCACGAGCAGGCAGCAGAGATCAAGGAGGCGCTTCGGGAGAACTCGCGCCTCGGAGGCCAGATCTCCTGTACCGACGAGACGGCGGCTCTCGTCTCGGTCGAGTCGATCGAAGTCATTCAGCCTCAGCGGCTCGCGCTCGGCCCGGAGATCAGCGACTTCTGGACCACACGGTCGCTTGCCGAGTTGGCTGAAGAACAAGGCGTCGACGTCGTCCACGACGTTGCGGCGCTCCAAGACGAATCAATCAGCGACGAGGAGGCCGCGGCGTTCATCAGGGCGCTGGGCCTGTGAACTGTGAACTCCGAGGGACTGCTCGTGGACACCGATGTGTCCTCCTACGTCGCGTGGCAACGGCCGAAGGGGACGGCCTTCATCCCCATCCTCCGAGACAGGCTGCTGGCAGTCTCGTTCGCGACCGTCGGGGAGTTGTACTTCGGTGCGGTGAAGGCGGGCTGGGGCGACCAGAAGATCCGAAGCTTGGAGACCATCCTGAAGCGCTACACCGTGATCCCGGGAACCTACGCCGTCGCCCGCGCCTACGGCGACATCAAGGCCGCCTTCAGGGAGCAGGTCGATGAGTGCGACATGTGGATCGCCGCGACTGCGCTCGTGCACCAGTTGCCCGTTGTCACCAACAATCTGCGCCACTTCGAGCCGATGCGCGATCGTTTCGCCTTCGGCCTGCTCCACCCCGAGCGCACGTTGCCTGCCAACACGATGTGTCCGAGCAAATCCGGGCATTGGGCGGCGGCCTCCGGGGGATCGAAGTACAACACACCGATCGGGCGACCCTGCCGCCGCGGCGTGTAACGCTCGTGACCGTCCGCGGCCATGTCAACGAGTCGCTGGATGAGCCGTTTCGGGGTGACGCAATGTTGCGCGCCGTCCAAGGCAGCACCGGTTGGAGCGGTATCGGGAGCGGCGGCAGCGGAGGAGGCAGACTGGCGTCCGCTCCACCGAGTTCGCCGACTTGAGCGACGGCCGCCGAGCGTCATCCGACGCGGAGTCGGAGGAACCACCGCATCATGCGGCATCCCTCCGCAAGTGGGTTCTTCGGATCTGAGCCGCGAGGGAGCGGTCTCGGTGTTGCCTCGGTTGGCTCAGTCGTCAGTCCACGGGTTGGTGAGATCTACACCTGTACCGGTGAAGTCCCTGGTGTTCCGCGTCGCCACCGCCATGTCCTGCGAGCGGGCGATCGCGGCGATCTGCATGTCCGCTGTTGCGACGGGTCGGCCCGCGGCGCGGCGAGCGGCGGCGATCGCCGCGTAGGCGTGGGCCGCGGCGCTGTCGAACGGCAGGATGCGGCCGGCGAAGTCCTCGCGCAGCATTGCCTCGGTGGCCGCTTCGATCTCGTCCCGTCTCCTGCCGGGGTGCATGATCGCCACACCGAGACGCAACTCGGCCTCGGCCACCGCCGAGAAGAAGAGGGTCGTAGCGTCGCGCCGAGTGACCCAGGACACCACAGCCGGCGACGGTGCCGGGCGCATCAACTCGGAGACGACGTTCGTATCGAGAAGGATCACCGGCCGGCTCAGTCGAGGCGAGGCGGGTCTCTCATCGGCTGCCTCGCCGGAATCTCCAACTCGACTCCGCCGAGGGGCGCGAAGCGATCGCGAACCGCGGTCACGAGATTCGTGGGGCCGCCATCGGACTCGACGGCCTCACGCAGGATCCGGCGCGCCTCCTCCTCCATCGAGTGTCCACGACCGGCGGCACGCACCCGCAGGCGAGCCTTCACGTCGTCATCGAGATTGCGGATCGTGATGCTCGCCATCGCCGCGTCCTGTCTTCCCGGCCCAGCCTGAGAGCGTGGGGATGATTGCAGTGCAATCATAGCCAGCGACACGAGGGCAACGTCATCAGCGCGCCGATCACGCCGCCTGAAGAGATCGACCCAGCGGAGCCGTTGGGCCACAGCGGCTCACTCCCGGCCAGCGATCGGCGACATCAGCGGCGATTCGATGCGCTATGTGTGAACGGTGAAGGCTTGGCGGCGGTCGCGGCCGAACCGGTAGATCAGGTAGTCCCGGTCGAACGAGATCGCCTCGTGCACGCCGAGGCGCTGCATGATCGACCAACTCGTACGATCCACGATCGAGAACTCCTGGTCCGCGAACGCATCGTGAATCTGCGCGGCCACCTCCAAGTCGGCGACCCCGGCGACTTCGACGCGGGCCCGCCCGGCGCGGATCGCGTTGAGCAGCGTCTCGGCGACCCCGGCACCGAGCCGGTTGGTGGCCAGGAACCACGTCTCGACGAGCACATGGTCGCTCGTCAGCAGGTCGCCGGAGAACTCGCTGAGCCGCTCGACGGCCCGACGGTGATGGACGTCGCTCACGTCGGCTGCCGCGTACCAAGCTGACGTGTCGACGAAGACGCTCACGGCCTCGCAGCTCGGGCGGCGATCGCCTCGGCCGTCGCCCCCTTGCGGTCGACGGCGATGTCGCTGCCCCCAGAGTCCCCGATGCCGAAGATGTCTGAGATCTCGGCCCGAGGGCCTGCCTGTTTCAGGTCGCGCTCGACGAGACGGCGGATGTACTCGGCCATGCTGATGCCCAACTCGGCGGCCTTGTGCCTGACGAGCGCGTGCTGTTCTGCGTCGAGCGCAATCTGTGTACGCATGACGCTACATCATAACATCAGTATTGCCAGGTTGTCCGCCACGCCACCGAACGTCACCTCAAACGACGAGCCGCTCCCCCACCAGTCGGGGCGTTCGAAGGGGCGAGGTGTCGTGGGGCGGGGCACGGTCCTCGGCGACGCGTCGGCACGATGTGGCCGCGGTTGGGACTATTCCGGCCATATCGCAAGATAAGTGGCCGAAATGCTCTAAGAGTTCGGCGCTCGCCTAACTGGACGGACTGTCGCGGCACGAACTGCCGAGGGAGTCGTCGGGTCGTGGCGAGGGCCCGGGGGCCCGAAGGTCGGCTAGGCGCCTGTCAGGTCCGCGGCGGTGGGCACCGCCACGCCGGGGCGGTAGTGGATGAAGAGATCCTCGATGACCTGTCGCAACCCTGCGGTGTCGGCACCCTTGCTCATGTCGAGGGTGATGACGTTGGAGTTGATGTGGATGCCGTCGATGCGTCCGCTGGCGAACAGGCGCCGGGCCAACTCGTCGGGGGGCCGGGTGCGCGTCGCCGGCGGGGGCCCGTCGTAGTACTCGTGACCCATTCCCGTGAGTGAGCGGTTGATCTCGAAGCGCACCACGCCGGGGCGCGACGACGGTCGCTCGACGACGGTGACGGGCTGTCCCACGGCAAAGGATGCTAGCGGTGCTCCAACAGACGGGGTTGGGTCGCCGCACCCTCGCCCGCCGGCGCACCGCAAGGGAGGTGTTCCATGAACGCCCACGATCGTCGATGGATGGCCGAGGGCCCCCAGGCGGCCAGCGCGGCGCGGTGCCGCGGGCACGGATAGCCCTTGTTCCGATCGAAGTCGTAGGCCGGGTAGCGCGCCGCCTGCTGCACCATCAGGCCGTCGCGCCAGACCTTGGCGAGGATCGATGCCGCCGCCAGCGAGACGCAGCGGGCGTCGCCACCCACGACGGTGCGCACCGGTCCCTCGAATCCTCCGTCGCCGTTCGGGGCGCCGGTTGGTTCTGAGACGAAGTCCCACCGCCCGTCCAGCAGCAGGGCGTCCGGATGGATCTCCAGTCCGGCCAGGGCGCGCCTTGCTGCCAGCCGCTGGGCCGCCGACATTCCCAGCTCGTCGCATTCGGCGGCGCTGGCGGATCCCACCGCCCAGCCGACACACGCCGCCGCCACCGATTCGAACAGTTCCCGGCGACGCGCCGGACTCAACTGCTTGGAGTCCCGGACCTCCCCGAGAGCGCCCCCGTGCCCATCGTCGGCACGCAGCGCCGCCGCGGCGACAACGAGCGGACCCGCCCAAGCGCCCCGGCCGACCTCGTCGAGCCCCGCCACGACCTCTGCACCGGCCTCCCACAGCTCCCGCTCGCGTGCGAGATCGGGCCGCCGCGGCACGGCGTGTGCGGTCTCCGAGGAGGCGGCGCCGGCGGGCGCCTGCGGGCGCATCGGTCTCAGCCGGCTCCCGCGAGGACGGGCCGACCGGAAACGACCGGCAGGGTTCCACTCACGGGGCGACTGTAGGCGCGTGCGGGACTCGATTCGGTCACCCCGCGTGCCGGGGAGACGGCCGGCCATTGCCGCGGCTCACCCGGCTCGTCGTTCCGGCGCAGAGCCTGCCCCGGACTCGATCCGGGGCCGGAACCCGCCATCCAGCGGAACTCCAGCGAGTCGCTCGGCATTCCCGCTCCGAGGTGATGACCGCGCCGGACCGAAGGGCGGCACATCATCGCCCGCGCTGTGCCGCGGCGGGAGGCGGCGTCCGATGCCTCGCAGGCGGGCCGGCTCAGCGGCGCAGCAGCGCCTCGCCGGCAAGCTCGCGCGTGCACCAACCAGCCGCCAGAGCGGACGCGGTGATCCGCAACGGCACCGGCGCGGCCAGTCCCGTCTCGCCGTCGCCGGCGAGGACGGCCGCCCAGGACTCGAGCCGGCTGTCCGGCGGCACCAACTCCCAGAGCAGCGCAGGCGACTCGTCGTGCCAGCGCACCGCGAACGACAGGACCCCGCAGCCGGTCGCGAGCCGATGCACCTCGATAGGCGGCCGCGAGCCGGCGAGGTCGGCACCGGCGCCTGCCAAGAGGTCAAGGCGGCCGCCCTGCTCGGAGACGAGCGTGTCCCGCACGGCGAGCAGGAAGGCGGCCCGCAACGCGGGGTCGTCCCCACCCCGGTCGCCGACCCAACCGCCGCCGGGACCGGCGTCGGCCGCCATCGCCTCGGCGGCTTCGGGCATGGCGCCGAACGGAGCGGTGACCCGCGCCGCTTCCCGGCGGGCCATCCGGGAGACCCCGGAGGGGTTCCGGCCCGCCCGCACCGGGACGACCTCCGCGGCGCGCTGCGGGAATCCTGCCACCGCCAGCGCGGTGCCCACCAGCGCACGCTCCGCCGGCGAGAGCCGCCCGTCGGGGCCGTCACCGGCATCCGCCCCGACATCGATGGCGAGCAGCCGGCGGATGGCGGTCGTCACCAGCGTCTCGATGCGCCCGTCCCGCAGCCCGGCGACCCGCAATCCCCCCGCGGTGTGCAGGTCCCAGCCCCGCCCCACCTGGGCGAGTGTCGGCACCACCGCCGGCTCGGGCGCCACGGTGTCGGCGGCTTGCAGCGGCAGCACGACCCGCAGCGTGCCGCCGTGCGTGACCGACCAGGTGAGTTCGGCGGCGGCTTGCCCGCGACGGCTGCGCACCCGCTGGAGGAGGCCGTTGCTTCCGCCGACCACCGGCGGTGAGCCCCGCGGCCCGGTGGGGGCCGTCACGTCCTCGAGCAGCCGCGCCGCGGCCGGCGGACGCTCCCACCACAGGGCCCTCGCGCCGTTCGCGAGCACACCGGCAGCGTCGATCTCCACGCACCAGAGCCCGTCGGGGCGCCAGTGATCACCGGGCCGCAAAACGAGCGTCACAGCCACCGGGGCGGAGGTGCGGTTGCGCACCTCCAGCACGCCGAGCGCGCCGGCGGTCGCATCCGCCGCCACCGCCACGTAGGCCAACTGGGAGACATCGCCGTCGCCCGCTCGCACCACGGTCTCCAGAGCCACCGGCGCGGCGCCCTCGGCGCCGGCGGCGCGCTGGCGGCAGCTCGCGGCGCCACGAGGGGTGCAGCGTTGCTCGCCGGCGTGTACCTCCCAGTCGAGCGACCAGCCGACCCGGCCGGTGGCGAGCCGGCCGGCGCCATCGACCGCCAGAGCCCCCGGAGACCCGGCGGCAGCCAGCACCGTCCAGGCGCTCCCGAGCTCGCCGCTCCGGCGGCGCACCCCGGCTCCTACCCGGCGCGTTCGGGCTCGGGACGCAGACTCCGTCCCAGCAGGTTCCGGTAGGCCACCTGAGGGTCCCGGCCGCCGTCGAGCACCGCGCACAACTCGGCGGTGATCGGCATCTCCAGGCGGTGCTCGGCGGCCAGCTCCAGGACCACCCGAGCCGTCTTCGGGCCCTCCGCCACCTGCTGCATGGCGTCGGTTATCTCGCGCAACGTCCTTCCCCGCCCCAGTTCCACGCCCACGTAGTGATTGCGGCTCTGGGGGCTGAGGCACGTCGCCAGCAGGTCCCCCAGCCCGGCGAGGCCGGCGAACGTGGCCGGTTCGCCACCCATGGCGACACCCAGGCGGGTGAGTTCGGCGAGACCGCGGGTGATGAGAGCAGCCCGGCTGTTGTCCGCCAGTCCAAGCCCCTCGGCCATGCCCACGGCCAGCGCCACCACGTTCTTCAACGCACCCCCCAGTTCGCAGCCCACCACGTCGTGGCCCACGTACACCCGGAAGTGCTCGCGGGCGAAGCTCGGGACGAGCCGCTCCGCGGCGGCCACGTCACCCATCGCCAGCACGGCGGCAGCCGGCGAGCCGGCCAGAACCTCCCGAGCCAGATTGGGACCGGTCAGGACACCCACCGGGTGCCCCGGCGCCAGTTCCTCGACGATCTCCGACATGCGGCGGTGCGAGCCCTGCTCCAGCCCCTTGCTCAGGCTGATGACCGGCACGCCGGGCCCCAGGTGCGGCACGACCTCCGCCAGCACACTGCGGAACACGTGCGAGGGCACGGCCATCGCCACCATCGCGGCGCCGGCCAGCGCTGCGCCCAGATCACAGTCGGCCTCCAGCGACGGCTCCAGAGCGAAGCCCGGCAGGTACTGCTCGTTGGTGTGCCGGGCGTTGATCTCGGTGGCCAGCTCGCGGCGCCTGCACCAGAGCCGAACCGGTGCATTGGCCGAGACGAGTGAGGCCATCGTGGTTCCCCACGAGCCGGCACCCACCACCGTCACGCGCTGCACCGGCGTGACAGTACCGTCCGCGCCTGCCCGCGGCGAAACCGCCGGGGCGGCGAGCCTCAGGAGATCACACCGGCGGCGCGCAGCGCCGCAACGGCGTCCGGGCCGCGCAGCCCGGCGATGATCTCGTCGGTGTCACGACCGGGTTCGGGGCCGTGGGGCTCCCACTCGGGCGGCGTACCGGAGAATCGCACCGGCGGCCTCGTCTGGCGCAGCCGCCCCGCCGCCGGGTGGACGCTGTCGCAGAAGAACTCCCGGTGGGACAGCTGCGGGTGCTCGGGCAGGTCGCGGACCTCGACGGCGGGACTGTGCGGCACGTCGTGGGCCTCCAGGCGGGCACACGCCTCCGCGGTGGGCAGGGCCGCCAGGCGGGCGCGGATCTCCCGCCAGACGTCACGTGCCAGGCCCCGGTTCTGATGGCGCCCGGCCATCGTCGCCAACCGCTGGTCCACCGCCACGTCGAGCGCCCCGCAGAGTCCGGCGTACTGGTCGTCGCTCAGCGCCACGATGTACATCCACCCGTCGGCGCAGGCCAGCGGCTTGACGTGCGCGGCCGGGTCGGAGCGCTGCGGGCCGTCGTAGTCGAGCAAGGTCTCCCGGCCCGCGGCGTCGATCCACAGGAAGGCGGCCGACACCTCCAGCATGGCGACCTCCACCAGCTGGCCACCGGCGCCCCGGTCCCGCGCCAGCAGCGCCGCGGTCGCCGCCTGCACCGCGTGCAGGGCGGTGAGCTTGTCCGAGACGGTGTGCCGCAGGCTGTGCGGCTCGCCCGTCTCGACGTCCGCCTCGAGGGCTGCGATTCCCGATGCCGCCTGGATGATCCCGTCGTAGGCGGGACGGTCGGCATACGGCCCGGTCGGCCCGAAACCGGTCACCGCCACCACGATCACGTCGGAGTTGACCGCGCGCAGGTGCTCGTAGGACACGCCGAGGCGCTCGGCGACGCCGGGCCGGAAGTTGCAGAAGACGATGTCGGCACCGGCGGCGAGTTCGAGCGCGATGACCCGGCCTTCGGCGGTGGTGATGTCCACCGTGGCGGCCCGCTTGGCGCGGTTGGTCATCTGGTAGATGCCGGAGATCCCCCCGACGGCCGGCCCGACGTGACGGAGGATGTCCCCGCCGCCGGGCGGCTCGATCTTGATGACGTCCGCCCCCTGCTCGGCGAGGATGCCCGCCGCCAGCGGCGCGGCCAGTGCCGTCGCCAGGTCGAGGACTCGCACGCCCGCCAGCGGCGGGGCGTTGGGAGACGGCCGCCCCCGCTCGGATGATCGCCAAGGGCCGGCCGAGGCCTGGCCGCTGCGGGAGGGGGATTCTCCGAGCATTGCGTCGATCCTTCCGTGGACATTCGAGCCTACGAGAACCCCGAATGATGCTGCGGCAGGCTTGATTCGTCGTTCCGGCGGAGGCCGGAACCCACTGTTCAGCGGCCTAGTCCGCGTTTCCCGCTGATCGCTCGGCGCACTCCTGGGAGAATGCGGTCACATCCAGCTGATCCCGTCGCCGGAGAGGGACTCCGGGCACGGGACCTCCCGGGGCGCCTCACTAGACTCGCGCCGGTGGACGAGGCGGCTGTGCTCGTGCCCGTCAAGGCCTTCCATCAGGCCAAAGTTCGCCTGGGGTCGGTCCTCTCGGGAGCCGAACGCGTTGACTTGGCGCGCCGCATGGCCGGCCACGTCGTCCGGGTGGCGGCACCCCTGCCCGTGGCGGTGGTATGCGACGATCCCGAGGTGGCAGCCTGGGCCGAGGCCGCGGGGGCAGAGGTGGTGTGGTGCCCCGGGACGGGCCTGAACGGCGCGGTCACCCGCGGGGTCGCCGTCCTGGCGGGGCGAGGCGTCGGCGAGGTCGTGGTGGCACACGGCGACCTGCCGAGGGCCCGCGGCTTCGCTCACCTGACCGGCGCGGGCGGCGTGACCGCCGTGCCGGATCGGCGCGCCGACGGCACGAACGTGCTGTGCGTGCCCACCGGGGCGGGCTTCGGCTTCTCCTACGGCGCGGGCTCGTTCCGCCGGCACTGCGCCGAGGTCCGTCGCCTCGGGCTGCCTCTGCGCGTGCGCCGCGACCCCGAGTTGACATGGGACGTGGACGTGCCCGAGGATCTCTGGCGACTGCCGGCGGATCTGCGGGAGGCCGCCGTGGCCGCCTCCCGGATCGGGCACGCACCCGCTGGGGACGAGGGGCTCGTAGCAGATCCGCTCGCAGCAGGCACCGGGGGCACGGCGTGAGCCTCAACCTGCCCACGCCGTCCAGCACCCTGTCGGTGTCGGCGCATCCGGACGACACCGAGTTCGGCTGCGGCGCCACGCTGGCCCGCTGGGCCGCGGCGGGCTGCGTCGTGCATCTGGCGGTCTGCACCGACGGATCGAAGGGATCGTGGGATCCGCAGACCGACGCGGCCAGGCTGGTGGTGCGGCGCCAGGACGAGCAGCGCGAGGCGGCTCGGCGGCTCGGCGCCAGCGGCGAGGTGGTGTTCCTCGGCTACACCGACGGCGAGTTGCAGGCCGACCTGGGCGCTCGGGCCCTGCTGGCCTCGTGGATCCGCCGGTTGCGCCCCGCGGTCGTGCTGGGGCACGACCCGTGGAAGCGCTACCGGATCCATCCGGATCACCGCCAGGCGGGCCTGCTGGTCACCGAGGCCGTCGTGGCCGCCCGCGACCCGCACTTCTTCGCTGAGCAGAACCTGCCGGCGCACCGGCCCGAGCACCTGCTGCTGTTCGAGGCCGACGAGCCCGACCACTACGAGGACGCCGACGGTTGGGCCGACGCCAAGATCGCCGCCCTCGAGGCCCACGAGAGCCAGTTCGAATCGACCATGGGGATCGAAGCCGGCGACGACGGGACCCAGCGCGGCGCGTTCCGGCAACGCATCCACCGTGAGCTGGCCGAGGCGGGCGCGCCGGCGGGTCTGGCAACGGCCGAAGCGTTCAAGCTGCTGAGCGACCTCTGAGAGCCGGCCGTCCGGTGCGCCGGCAGGCGCAGGCGCGCACGCCCGGCGATGGATTCCGGCCTCCGCCGGAATGACGACGCTCGCGACCTGACCGGAGGTGACGACAGCATCGCGTTCCTCGCGGATTCCGGCCTCCGCCGGAATGACGACGCTCGCGACGCCACCGGGCGCAGGTGAGACGGGAGCGGGCTACTCCGCCGCTGCGGAACGGCGAGCACGGGGCATGCGAGGCATCCAGTCGAAGAAGCGCCAGGCCGCCAGCGCGCCGGCGACCCCCCAGGCGGCCAGGACGGCCAGATCGACGCCCCGCCAGGCGGGTGCCGGCACCGCCGGGTGGAAGGCCGCCGAGAACGAGTTGCCGAAATGCTTGAGCGGCAGCACGTCGCCCAGGATCCGCAGCCAGGCGGGCGGGTCCTCGGCGGGCACGAAAATGTTGGACACGAACGCCATCGGCAGGATCACGGCGTTGGCGATCGCCGGGGCGCCGTTGCCGCTCGGCGCCAGCGCGGCCAGCGCCAAGCCGAGTCCGGCGAAGGCGACCGTGCCCACGACGAAGGCGACGACCGCCGCGGGGATCTTCGCCGCGGCGGCGCCGACGTCGAAGAACAGCACGCCCACCAGCATCATGATGAGGGTCCCGAGGAGGGCGATCCAGACCGACGAGGCGACCGTGCCGCCCAGGAACGCGGACGGTGGCAGCGGTGTGCCCCTGACCCGCTTCAGCAGCCCGAACTGGCGCTGGAAGGCGAGCGTGATGCCCACGTTGGCCAGCGCCGCGTTGGCCGCCGTGAAGGCCGCCAGGGCGGGCGTGTAGAACTGCGCCGCCGGGACCGTGCCGAAACCCACGTCTACGTCCCAAGTGAACAGCGAGCCGAACAGCACCAGCATGATCAGGGGCAGCCCGAGGGTGAAGAAGGACGCCACGGGGTTGCGCCAGAACGTTCGGTTCTGGCTGCGCATGCTCGTCCAGACCAGGCGACCCCAGGATGGCCAGGCGCCGGCGGTCGCGGTCTCGGCGGCGACGCGGCTAGCCCGCATCGTCGGGGTCCCCGTCGGTCCCGATGAGTTGAAGGTAGGCGTCCTCCAGGCTCGGTGGGCTCACGGTCAGGTCCGCCAGTTCGATCCCCCGCTGCGACGCCCAGCCGGTCAGCTCGGCCAGCAGCGCAGTGGGGCGCTCCGTGTTCACAACCGCGACGTCCCCGTCGATCTCGACCGTCGCCGCCACGAGCGCCGGCAGCTCGGCCCGGCCGGCGCCGGCCGGCAACCGGAAGCGAACGGTGGACCTCTCGCTCCCCAGGAGTTGCGAAGGCGGGGCGCAGGCCACGATCTGCCCGTCCATCAGCAGCGCCACCCGGTCGGCCAGGTGCTCGGCCTCCTCCATGTAGTGCGTCGTGAGGATGATGGTCCGCCCGAGGCTGCGCAGGCCCTTGATCATGTCCCAGGCGGCCCGCCGGGCCTCGGGGTCGAAGCCGGTCGTGGGCTCGTCCAGGAACAGCAG
>JAPOVS010000056.1:0-99334 GCA_026708055.1 bacterium
GAGGTGGAGGTGGATCCGGAGACCGGCGGCGTGTCGATGCGGCGCTTCGTCGTGGTGGAGGACGCCGGACGGCTCGTCAACCCGATGATCGCCGACGGGCAGATCCGCGGCGGCGTGGCGCAGGGGATCGCCAACGCCCTGCTGGAGGAGGTCGTCTACGACGACGACGGCAACATTCTCACGACCTCCCTCATGGACTACCTGCCTCCTACCGTCGCCGAGATCCCCGACATCGAGATCCTCCACCTCGAGACCCCCAGCGACGCCACCATCACCGGCGCCAAAGGGCTCGGCGAGGGCGGCACCATCGGGGCTCCCGCCGCCGTCCTGAACGCGGTGAACGACGCCCTCGCCCATCTGGGGGTGGAGTTGAACGAGATGCCGGCCACGCCCGAACGGGTCCGGGCGGCGGTGCGGGCCGCAGCCGGGGGGAGTCCGGTGGCCGAAACGAATCGACTGACGCAGGAGGCCCCAGTCCGATGACCGAGATCTCAGCCGCCGATGTGGCGGTCCCCGTGGTGCTGCGGGTGAACGGTGACGAGCACCGGATCACCGCAGAACCGCGCCGGACCCTGGCCGACGCGCTGCGCGACGACTGCGGGCTGACCGGCACCCACCTGGGGTGCGAGCACGGAGTCTGCGGGGCGTGCACCGTGCTGCTGGACGGCGAACCGGTGCGGTCCTGCCTGCTGTTCGCCGTGCAGGCCCAGGACGCCGAGATCCGCACCGTGGAGGGTCTCGCCGCTGCCGACGGCACGCTGCACCCGCTGCAGGAGGCGTTCTGGCGCCATCACGGCCTGCAGTGCGGCTTCTGCACGCCCGGGTTCCTGATGCTCAGCGCCGGTGTGCTGGAGACCCGCCCCGACATCGGCGACGACGAGTTGCGCGAGGTACTCTCGTCGAACCTCTGCCGCTGCACCGGCTACCAGACCATCACCGAGGCGGTGCGGTCGGTGCGCGACGCCGCCGAGGCCTGAGTCTTGGGTGAGCCTGACGGCCCGCGGGGCCGCTCGCTGATCGGCGAGTCGGTCCTGCGTCTCGAGGACCGGCCGCTGCTGGTCGGCGAGGGGCGATTCCTGGCCGACGTCAGCTTCGAGGGCGAGTTGCATCTCCGCGTGGTGCGATCGGACGTGGCCCACGGCGCGCTGCGGGGCGTGGACCTCGGCGACGTGCTGGCAGCCGAGGGCGTCGTGGCAGCCTGGAGCGCCGAAGAGGTGGCGCACGTTCCGGCCATCGACTTCCGCATGACCGGCTTCGACGAACTGCGCCCCTACTGCCAGCGGATCCTCGCCGACGAGTATGTGCGCTACGTGGGCGACCCGGTCGCCGTGGTGATCGCCGAGGATCCCTATCTGGCCGAGGACGCCGCCGAGTTGGCCTTCGTGGACATCGAACCGCTCGAGCCGGTGCTGCAGGCCGCCTCCCCCGGGGCCATCGCCCCCCTGACCCTGGAGCACGAGCACGGCGACATCGAGGCCGCCTTCGCGGGCGCACACCGGGTCGTGGAGTCGGAGGCCTCGGTCGGTCGCCACAGCGGGATCCCCCTCGAGACCCGCGGGCTGCTGGCGCGCCCGCTGGCGGGAGGTTTCGTGGAGCTGCACGGCATCGCCAAGGTGCCGCACTACAACTGCGCCACCATCGCCGCCATGCTCGACATCGAGCCCGGGCAGGTCGTCGGCCGGGAGGGTCACGTGGGTGGCGGCTTCGGAGTCCGCGGCGAGCTGTATCCCGAGGACGTCCTCGTGACTTACGCGGCGCTGCGTCTGCAGCGTCCCGTCAAGTGGGTCGAGGATCGCCGGGAGCACCTGGTGGCTGCCAACCACTCCCGTGAGCAGGCCTACCGCGTGCGCGCAGCCGTCGATGAACACGGTGTGGTGCAGGCCATCGACGCCGAGTTCTTCCACGACCAGGGGGGGTACGTGCGCACGCACGGGGCCACCGTGCCGAACCTGTCGGTGGCGCTCCTGCCAGGCCCGTACCTGGTGCCCGCCTACCGGGTCCGTGGGCGGATCCGGCTCACGAACAAGACGCCCGCGGGCACGTACCGGGCACCCGGCCGCTTCGAGAGCACCTTCGTGCGGGAGCGCCTCCTGGACCGTGTGGCCACCGAGTTGGAGCTTGACCCCGTCGAGGTGCGCCGGCGCAACCTGATTCCCGCAGAGGCGATGCCGTTCGACCGCGGTGTCAGCACGCTCGGCACCCCCCTGGTCTACGACTCCGGTGACTACCACCGGTTGCTGGAGCGGCTGTTGACCCACATCGGTTACGAGTCACTGCGGGACTCGCTGCTGCAGCGGCGCCGTACCGGCGAGATGGTCGGGCTCGGCATCGGGATGTTCGTGGAGAAATCCGGTCTGGGGCCCTTCGATGATGTGCGCGTGCGGCGTCTCGAGGACGGCGGTGTGGAGGTGGTGACCGGCGCCGCTTCGGTGGGTCAGGGCATGGAGACCGTCATCGCCCAGATCTGCGCCGAGGTGCTGGACGTGGACTACGGCAAGGTGACGGTGCGCCACGGCCAGACCGATTTGATCGGCCGTGGCCTGGGCGCCTTCGCCAGCCGGGTGACGGTCATGACGGGTGTGGCCGCCCACTTGGCGGCCACCGAGTTGGCGGCGACCGGGGACGTGGCCGAGGTCACGTTCAACGCCGACCACATGACCTACCCCTACGGCGCCCACGCCGCGGTGGTGCGCGTGGACGGCGAGACGGGCGGTGTGACCGTCGAGCGCTACGTGGTGGCCTACGACGTGGGACGGGCGGTGAACCCGATGCTGTGCGAGGGCCAGATCGTCGGCGGTGTCGCCCAGGGCATCGGCGGGGCGCTGCTGGAGTTGTTCGCCTACGACTCAGACGGCCAACCGCTCGCCACGTCGTTCATGGACTACCTGCTGCCCACGGTTGCCGAGCAGCCGCCCGTGGAGGTGCTGCTGAGCGAGGACGCTCCCAGCCCGCTCAACCCGCTCGGGCTCAAGGGCGCCGGCGAGGGCGGCACGACCGCCTGCGGCGCGGCCATCGCCGCGGCCATCGACGACGCCATCGGTCGCCCGGGAGCGGTCACCTCACTGCCCGCAACGCCGGAGTCGGTCCGCGCTCTGCTCAGGGCCTGACTGCACGCGGCCCGGCGGGGCGCGACCGCCGGAGGGGCTCTCTCAGGAGGTGACGGCGGCGAGGGTCCAATCCAGAATGTCGGCAGGGTCGCCTTCCCGGTGGGCGGTCGCCCGGACCCGCACGGCGCGCAGCCGTCCCTGACCGGCGCGGATCTCGCCGAGCAGCGTGTGCGAGAACGACAGCAGATCGCCCTCGAAGACCGGACCGGTGTGGTTGCAGTAGCCCCAGGCCACCACCGTCGCCATGCCGTGAACCACCCGGCTGAGCGAAGCCTGGGCCATGCCCACCACTTGGAGGCCGTTCACCAGGCGGCGCCCGTACGGGGAGACCTCGGCATCCCGGTGCACGAACGCCAGGTTGTGGGTGAGGTGCAGCAGTGCCGGCGTGTTGTCGATGTAGTCCCGCAGCGGGTCGGTCACGGTGGTGCCGACCTCCCAGGCATCCGGTTGCCCCAGCAGGTAGAGCCGCCAGCCACCCGGTACCAACTCGGCGCACGCCTCGAGGTCGATCCCGCCGGTCGGGTCGTCCGTGTCGGCGCCGCTGCCTATGTCATCGGAGAACCCGGGGAGGTCCGCCCCCCTGGTCGGAAGCATGGGACAGCGCTGGTAGGTGGCCACCGGAACGCCGTCGGCCGTGCTCTCGCAGGACACGAGGACCATGCCGCGGGGTGGCCGATCGGGGCGGGGTCGCCCGTCGCGCATGGCGATCACCCGCACGGTCGTGTCCAACGTCTGCCCCTGGTACACGGGCCGCGGGAAGCGCACGTCGCGGTAGAAGAGGTTCGCAATGACGCGCCGGCTGACGGTCGTGGTATGCCCGACCGACAGGGCCATGAGGAGTCCCGGGCTGACGAGGGGCTGATCGGAGCCCGTCACCTCGGCGCACAGCCGCCGGTTCTGCGCCAGCGGCAGCCTCTCGCCGACGAGTGCCTGGTAGACGGCGCAGATGCCGCTGTCGAGGGTGACGCCCGGCTGGCGGGGGAGTTCGCTCCCCGGGCGCAGCAGGTCGTAGTACGGCCCGTCGAGGGGGATCGGCCCGCCGACCGGTGACAGCTCGTCGGGGCTCACGGGCGCAGAGGGGCGAAGCGGTTGAGGCGCAGCGAGTTCCCGAGCACGAAGAGCGAGGATAGCCCCATGGCCACGGCGGCTATCTCGGGACGCAGCAGCCCGACCGCCGCCAGCGGGATCGCGGCGGTGTTGTAGACGAAGGCCCAGAACAGGTTCCCCCGGATGGTGCCGAGCGTGCGCCGGGCGAGGGTCAGAGCGTCCACCGCCCGCCGGAGATCGTCTCCGACGAGGGTCAGATCCGAGGCCTCGGCGGCCACGTCGGCGCCGGTGCCGATGGCCACGCCCACTTCGGCGGCCGCCAGGGCGGGCGCGTCGTTCACGCCGTCGCCCACCATCGCCACGCGCCGCCCGGCGGCTTGCAGGCGCTCGATCTCGGCCGCCTTGCCGGCGGGTGTCAATTCGGCGAGGGTGCGATCGGTTCCCACCTGCCGGCCCACCTGCTCCGCGGCCGCCCTGTTGTCGCCGCTCAGGAGCACGACCTCGATACCGGCTCGCTTCCAGTCGGCCACCGCCGCGGCGCTCGACGGCTTGACGCGATCCGCCAGTGCCACGAATCCCCACGCCGATCCGTCGCCGCCCACGAACACGAGCGTGCGCCCCGCGGCGGCGTGCTCGGCGGCGGCCCGCTCCAGTGCCGCGGGTACCTGCTCGAAGAGTTGGGCGCGCCCGACCATGACGCTGTCCTCGGCCGGGTCGCCGGTTCGGGGTTCCCGCTCGGGCGGCGTCGGACCGGGGCGCGCACCGGCCCGCACCAGCCGCCCCTGAACACCGAAACCCGGCAGGTTCCGGAAGTCCGCCACGGCGAACCCGTCCTCGGGGGGCTGCCCGCCACCGGCCCGGGGATCTCCGGGAGACCAACCGGCGCCGGCTCGCACGATGGCTGCTGCCACAGGGTGCTCCGATCGGGCTTCCAGCGCCGCCGCCGTCGCCAGCAACTCGGCTGAGTCGATCCCATCGGCGGTCTCGACGGCCACGACCTCGAGGTGCCCCTCGGTCACGGTGCCGGTCTTGTCGAGCGCCACCACGTCGAGGTGTCGCGCCGCCTCGAGGGCGTCGGGGCCCCGAATGATCACACCCATGCGGGCGCCTCGGCCGCTCCCGGCCATGAAGGCCGCCGGTGTGGCGAGGCCCAGGGCGCACGGGCAGGCCACGATGAGCACAGCCACGGCAGGGCTGATCGCGGCGCCCGCGGACTCCAGGACCAGCCAGGCCGCCAGCGTGGCGACGGCCACCACGACCACGACGGGCACGAAGACCGCGGCGATCCGGTCGGCGAGACGCTGGATCGGCGCCTTGCGCGAGAGGGCCTCGGTGACCAGCCGGACGACTTGAGCGAGCGTGCCGTCGGCGCCGACCCGCCGTGCCTCCACCGTGAGGGATCCGTGGGTATTGAGAGTCCCGCCCGTGACGTCGTCGCCCGGGCCCACCTCGACGGGCACCACTTCGCCGGTCACGATCGAGGTGTCCACTGCGGAGTGTCCGTCGGTGACGGTGCCGTCGGCGGCGATCCGCTCGCCGGGTCGAGCGAGGAATCGCATGCCGACGGTCAGCTGGGAGGGCGGGATGTCGCTCCCGTCGGGAAGTCGCACGGCACCGGCGCTCAACCCCACCAGCGAACCGATGGCATCACCGGCGCGCTGGCGCGCCCGCGCCTCGAGGCGGCGCCCGAGGAGTACGGCAGCCACGATGATCGCCGCGGTGTCGAAGTAGACGTGCCCGTCGAGGTTGCCGATGGTGATCACCGCCGACCACCCCCAGGCGACCAGCGATCCCAGGGACACGAGCGTGTCCATCGTGGCGTGACCCCGCCGCACCGCCCGCCACCCGGGCCTGTGGAACGCCAGGCCGCTGATCAGGACGACCGGCACGGTCAGCCCGCCGACGAGCCACTGCCAGCCGGCGAAATGCAGGGAGCCGACCGATGAGATCACCATCGAGGCGGCCGCCAGTGCGATGGTCACCAGGAGAGCGCCCCCGCTCGTCCGCCAGGGCTCCTCGCCTTCGAGGCGCAGGTGCCCCGGGGACGCGCGGTAGCCGAGGTGCTCAATGCGATCCAGCACGTCGCGCTCGCTCAGCATCCGGGGGTCGTACGACACGCTGGCGCGGCGGGCGGCGAAGTTGACGTGTGCCGCGGACACGCCGAGGGTCTCGTGCAGGGCACTCTCGATGCTGGTCGCGCAGGCACCGCAGGTCATGCCGTCGACTGTCAGATCGACGCGGGCCTGTCGCTGGGGAGACTCGGGGAACCCCTGCCCGTCCGGGAGTTCGGTACGTACCAGGATCACACCTCCCGTTCGACCTCCAGCGTATTGGGCTGGGGACGCGGCGCGCAGCCCAATACGCTGCCGCCGATGCGGCCCGCGAGCGGTCACCGGACCCGCCACCATCGCAGGTTCGGATTCCTGGGGACGGTCGTCCGGCTACCGGCGGCGGTGATGGCGCGCTGGGACATACCGCAGGTACCGCCCGTGGGTGCCCCCGCTGTCTTCGCGGGGAACCATCGCAGCCTGTTCGACATCGTGGTGGGGTTCCGTCTGTTCTGGAACTTCCGGGCGTCGGTCCGCATCGTCGTCGCCAGGCGCTACTTCGACCATTGGCTCATGGGGCGACTGTTGCGAGCCGGGGGCTGCATCCCCATGGGGACCGGCAGGCAGGCCCTCACGGGAATCAAGGCCTGCCTCGAAGCCCTCGATCGAGGCGAGACCGTGGTGATCATGCCGGAGGGGCGTGTGATCGCCCCTGAGGAGCGGGCCGGCGGCGTCGGCACTCCGGAGGCGGGCATCGGTGTGCTGGCGGCTCGCAGCACCGCGCCGCTGGCGCTCTGTGCGATCACCGGCACCGACGAGGTGTGGCCCCTCGGCCGCCGCTTCCCGCGTCTGCGCCTCGGCAAGGCCCGCCCGGTGGTCCGCGTCCTCGTCGAGGCACTCGTGCCACTGGACCCGGACGACCGCACCGACCGCGAGCGCGTGGCGGCAGCGGTGATGGCGGCGCTGGCGGAACGAGTGCACGAGTCCGAGGGCCCGAAGACTCCGGACTGAGCGACCCGCGCCATTCCGGCGGAGGCTCCGGCGGGGAGTGATCGGCCCGCGTCATTCCGGCACAGCTAGGATCTAGGGCTCGGCGGCGGAGTGATCGACCCGCGCCATTCCGGCGGAGGCCGGCGGCGGATAGACCGAAACGCGTCATTCCGGCGGAGGCCGGAATCCAGTGCCCGGCGACGGTCGCTGCTGCGCGCTCGGCAGGCGCCTACTGCGACAGCCGTTGGGCGAGGCGGCGCATGCCGGCCAGCCAGCGATCCGGGTCGTCGGCCCGGCGCCTGGTGTATGTCGCAACCTCCGGATGCGGCAGGACCAGGAACCGGCCCTGCTGCAGCGCCTCGGCTGTGGCGTCGGCGACCGCATCGGGCTCCAGCACCCCGTCGGTCGCCGCGGCCGACCGGTGCACCACGCCGCCACCAGGCGGTGCCGCCGGCGTGGTTCGGCCGGCGGTGCCCTCCAGCAGCGGCGTGCGCACCGCCTGCGGGCACAGCGCCGCCACCTGGACCCCGCGGTCGCTGTAGCTGATGGCAAGCCACTCGGCGACGGCAACCGCCGCATGCTTGGTGGCGGCGTAGGACACCGAGTCGAGCTGGGTCAGAAGCCCCGCCGCCGAGGCGGTCACCACGAAGGTGCCGCCGCCGCGCTCGGTCCAACGGGGCAGCAACACGCCCGCCGCGTGGACGTGCGCCATCACGTGGACCTCCCAACTCCGCTGCCAGCCGGCGGCCGCCGTGTCGATACCTCCGGGTACCAGCAGACCGGCGTTCGAGCAGTAGATCTCCACGGGGCCGAGCGACCGCTCCACCTCGTCGATCAGCTCGCGGGTCGCAGCCGAGTCGGCAACGTCCAGGAGCCGGGCCTGCCCGTCGATTCCCGCTGCAACCTCCTCGGCGCCGGTGATGTCGATGTCGCTGACCACCACCCGGGCGCCGTCGGCCGCAAGGCGCCGCGCCAGCGCCGCGCCGATGCCACTCGCCGCACCTGTCACCACGGCAACGGCGCCGGGTCGCGGTGGGTAGCGGCTGTGCGGTTGCGGGTCCGATCCGGCCTGAGGCGATCGGTCCGGCGGATTCCCAGCTGTTCGGGGCACGACCCGGAGGTTAGAGCCAGTCCCGGGAGCGGTGGGGCGTGCCGGGCCGTGCCGAGAGCCGGCTCCGACGTCACGGGAGCCGGCGGACCCGCCGACCGCGGATTCGGGAGCAAGTCCGCGTAGTGTCCGGGTAGGGCGACCGGCCTGCGGCAGGAGCCGAACCGTCGGCGCCCGGTCGGGGCGAAGCCGGGACCGCAGCGCGCGGGCCGCGTGCAGGGACGAGGAAAGGGACAGTGACGCCGATGAGGATGCTCGGAAGCAGCACTGCGGTGAGGGCATTGTCGCTTCTCGCGGCGGTTCTGCTGCTGGTTGCCGCCTGCGGGAGGGACGGCGCGGCCACAGCGACCCCACCGCCTGCGGTGAGCGACTCCGGGGTCACCGGCGACGGCTCGCCACAGCCGCCTGCCGGCGAGGGGGCTGCCGCCGCGGCGACGACACAGCCCGCACCCGCAGCCGGCCCACCTCCCGCCGAGCAGGCCCCTTCGCCTCCCCCGAGTCCCGAGCCGCCGGCGGCCGCGGGAGGGCGCGTCGGCGCCGACCTGGCCGACACCTTGCCGACCAACTCGACGATGGCCCAGTCCGCCGCGCCGCTGCCGGCGCCGGCGGATCGAGGGACCGCCGACGGGGCGCCCGAGGGTGTCGAGGGAGTCGTGGTCGTGCCGATCACGAGCAACGAACACGTGCGTTACGACGTCGACTACCCGACGGCGCCGCCCGCCGGCGGCCCTCACCTGGGCATCTGGCTCAACTGCGGCTTCTACACGGTGCCCGTTCTGGACGAGTTGGCCGTCCACTCCCTGGAGCACGGCGCCGTGTGGGTGACCTATCGCTCCGACGTGGGGGCGGCGACGCTCGGCGAATTGCAGGTGCTGGCGGTGCAGTCGTCGCACATCCTGGTCTCGCCGTATGAGGGTCAAGCGTCGCCGCTGGTGCTCAGCGCCTGGGCGCGCCAACTCCACCTGGACTCGATCGAGGATCCCCGCTTCGATCAGTTCCTGGACGTGTACCTCTTCGATGGCCCGACGGCGCCCGAGCCCGGAGCGGCCTGCTCGGGGGCCGTGGGGGTGCCGCCGGAACATCCCGAGGCCGTTCCGCAGCAGGGATGAGCACCGGACCGCAGAAGAGGCGGGTCGGCGGGTCGGGGTCTTCCCGCTCTCGAGCCAGAGCCGGTGGCGCCGAGGCGCAGCCCAGCGCGGGCGCGCAGCGGCGGCGCCGGCGTCGCAAGCCGGACCGATCGCGTCTCTGGCGCATCGTGCTGTGGGCCGCCGTCGCCGTCGCTCTGGCCTGGGTCGCCGTTTCGATGGTTCTGTTCCTCGGCGACGACGAGGAACTGCCGCCGCCCCGCCCGGAGGAGCTGATCGCGAATGCGGCGGGATGCGACCCGCTGGACTTCAGCGTGGAACCCGGCGAGAGAGTCGTCTTCCGTGTGACCAACACCACCGACACCGACTTCGAGGTGATCGTCACCGACGAGGCGGGTGTGGCTCTGCGTACCTCGCCCGGCTACGACCCGGAAAGCCGGCCCGCGTGGGAGGCCTCGGCGTTGGACGCCGGTTCCGCAGTGTCCCCGCCGCGCTTGCTTGTCGCGGGCCTGCTCGCCCACGAGGGCCACGAGGACGAGGCGGGCCCCAACGCCACCGCGGACTTCCGCTATCGCATGATCGTGGCGGAGAACGGGGTACGGATCATGCTGGTGACATTCCCGGAGATCGGGGAGTTCGCCCCCCTGACACGCTTCGTCTGCGCCGCCGTCGCTCCCGACGGCACCCTGGATGCAACAATGCCGGCGGGCCGGATCACCGCTGGCGGCTGAGCGCGCCCTCCCTGCCGGGGGTAGACTCGGGCCTGCTTCCCCAAGGCAACCGATTCCCCAAGGCAACCGACATCCCGAGGAGGGGAGCATGGATTGGGGACAGTTCGCTGGTTTGGCCGGTCTGATGGTGATGTTGTTCAGTTGGCTGAAGCTCGACATCCGCGACCTCAGGACCACCGTCCACCGCGTGATTGACCGATTGGGCGGTCTGGAGGGGCGTGTGGCGCGCATCGAAGGTCATCTCGGCATCAACGAACCGACTGCCTAGCGTCGACGTGCCCTGCTCGCGCCGCGCAACTGTTCGGCGCTGAGGGTGGCGAGGATCGCGTTCCCACCGGTGACTGCCGGTGCCAGGCCCACGGCCTGCGGCAGCAGTTGTCGGCAGAAGAACTCGGCGGTGACCTGCTTGGCGGCCAGGAACTCGGCCTCTGCTCCGGCGGCCCCGGCGGCTGTCTCGGCGCGGGCGGTCTCGGCCGAGCGGGCCAGCAGCCACGCCCCCACCGCGCTCGCCAGCAGGCGCAGGTACGGGGTGGCACCGGCCAGCGCGCCGTCGCCGGGATGCGCCAGCAGCCAGTCGGTGCAGGAACGGGCGACGGTGACGGCGGTGGCAAGCGGCTCTCTCAGAACCGCTAGGTCGGGGTGGAGCCCCTCGGCGGTCTGACTGACACGGTCGAGCAGTTCGTGCACCACGGCCCCGTTGCGCACCGGCAGCTTGCGGCCGACGAGGTCGATGGCCTGGATGCCGTTGGTGCCCTCGTAGATGGCGGCGATGCGCACGTCCCGGCAGTACTGCGCTGCGCCGGTCTCCTCCACGTAGCCCATCCCCCCGTGCACCTGCAGCGCCAGCGAGGTCGTCTCGTTGGCGACATCGGTGCACCAGGCCTTCGACAGCGGCGTCAGCAGGTCGCACAATTCCTGCGCGGCTCGCCGCTCGTCTCCCTCGGGTAAGTGCTGGGCCAGGTCCAGGGCAGTGGCGTTGTAGTAGCAGAGGCAGCGCATGGCCTCGATGTAGGCCTTCTGGGTCAGCAACATGCGCCGCACGTCGGGATGCTCGATGATGGCGGCACGCTCCCCGGGCGCCGTCTCGGGCCGCCGGCCCTGCCGACGCTCTGTCGCGTGGTCGAGTGACTGCTGGTAGGCCCGGTCGGCCACCCCCACGCCTTCCAGTCCGACGCCGAGACGGGCGTTGTTCATCATGGTGAACATGTAGACCATGCCCATGTTCTCCTCGCCGATGAGGTAGCCGACGGCGCCGCCGTCCTCGCCGAGTGACATGACGCAGGTGGGGCTGGCGTGGATGCCCAGCTTGTGCTCGATGGAGACGCAGGTGATGTCGTTGCGTTCGCCGGGCCGCCCGGAGGCGTCCGGCAGGTACTTGGGCACGATGAAGCACGAGATGCCCCGGGAGCCGGCGGGGGCGTCGGGGGTGCGGGCCAGTACCAGGTGGATGGTGTTGGCGGCCATGTCGTGCTCGCCCCAGGTGATGAAGATCTTCTGGCCCCGCAGGCGGTAGCCGCCGTCGGCGCTGCGCTCGGCGCGCGTCGTGAGGGCGCCCAGGTCCGAGCCGGCGTGGGGCTCGGTCAGCAGCATGGTGGCGGTCCATTCGCCCGAGACCAGCTTCGGCAGGTATTCGGCGCGCTGGGCGGGGCTGCCGTGCAGGTCGAGCAGGTGCAGGCCGCCCTGCGTCAGCAGCGGGCAGAGCGAGAGCGCCAGGTTGGACGCCGTCATCATCTCCTGCAGGGCCAGCCCGACCGCCCACGGGAGGCCGCCCCCGCCGAGTTCGGGCCCGAACGCGGCCGCACCCCAGCCGGCCTCCACGTAGGCCTCGTAGGCATCGCGGAACCCCGGCGGCGTGGTCACGCTGCCGTCGTCGTTGCGGACGCTGGGGGTGGTGTCGCCCGTGCGGTTCAGGGGCGCGAAGACCTCGGAGAAGAAGCGGCCGGCCTCGCTCAGGATGTCGGTGAGGCTGTCGGGATCGAAGGTCTGGAACGCCTCCAACTTGGCCAGCGACCGCACGTCGCAGATGTTCTCGAGGACGAACCGCATGTCATGCAGTGGCGGGCGGTACGTGCTCATGGTGCCTCAGGTTCGTTCGATCCGCCGCTGGAGACGGGTGGCGCCGACCCCGGTCGGCGAAGTGCGCGGTTCACGGTATCGGCTCGGTGCCGTTCCGATGCCGCAGCGCCACCGACTGGACTCCTGCAGATCGCGAGCTGCATCGAGGGTGCGAGCATGGCGGCGCCCGGCACCGCCCGTCCTCCCGCGTGTAGTGATTGCGGATGCCGGCCCGTCGCTATTCGACGGTCGATCGGCTAGACAACAGTCGCTGACTACCCACAGCAGGGAGGAACCGCAATGGCCGAGATCGAATTCCGCGGGAACGTCATGCAAACCGGCGGCGAATTGCCGAGCGTGGGTGCACCCGCGCCGGACTTCAATCTCACCGGGGACGGACTCGCCCCTGTGAGCCTCGGCGACTTCGCCGGCCGGCGCGTGGTCCTGAACATCTTCCCGAGCATCGACACGCCGACGTGTGCGACGTCGGTCCGCGCCTTCAACGAGCGCGCCGCGAGCCTCGACAACACGTCGGTACTGTGCGTATCCGTCGACCTGCCGTTCGCCGCCGCCCGATTCTGCGGCGACGAGGGCATCGAGAACGTCGCCTGCGCCTCCACGTTCCGCTCCCCGGATTTCTACGACGCCTACGGCGTGCAGATCGCCGACGGCCCGCTCGCCGGGCTGTGCGCCCGGGCCGTCGTCGTCATCGACGAGGCGGGCAATGTGGTCCACACCGAACTCGTGAATCCGATCAGCGACGAGCCCGACTACGACGCCGCTCTGAGTGCTCTCTAGCGTCCCTCCACTGCACCCGGCCGCGTGGCCGGTCTGCCGCGGCCGATTGAGTGATCGATGACACCAGCGCTTGACGGCCTGCGTGTACTGGAGACGGGTGTGCTGCTGGCAGGACCGTTCTGCGGGCAGTTGCTGGCCGACTTCGGCGCCGAGGTCATCAAGATCGAGCAACCGGGGGTCGGCGATCCGATGCGCCAGTGGGGTCGGGAACGCGCCGGCGGGCACTCGCTGTGGTGGCCCGTCGTGGCCCGCAACAAGAAGTCGGTGACGCTCAACCTGCGCGAGTCGCGCGGCCAGGACATCGTGCGACGGCTCGCCGCCTCCTCGGACATCATGGTGGAGAACTTCCGGCCCGGCACGCTGGAGCGTTGGGGCCTCGGATACGAGGAGCTCTCGGCCATCAACCCGCGCCTCATCCTGGTGCGGGTCACGGGCTTCGGCCAGACCGGCCCGTACTCGGGGCGGCCGGGCTACGGATCCGTCGGAGAGGCCATGGGCGGGCTGCGCTACGTGGTCGGCAATCCGGACGCGCCGCCGAGCAGGGTCGGGATCAGCATCGGTGACACTCTGGCGGCCACGTTCGCCTGCGTCGGGGCGCTGTGCGCCCTGCACGCCCGCGAGCGCACCGGCCGCGGCCAGGTGGTGGACTCCGCGATCTACGAGGCCGTGCTGGGCGTGATGGAGTCGCTCATCCCCGAATACGCCGTCGCCGGCTACGTACGCGAGCGCACCGGCGCCATCCTCCCGAACGTGGCGCCGTCGAACGTGTACCCCACAGCGGACGGGCGGATGGTCATCATCGCCGCCAACCAGGACACGGTGTTCGCTCGGCTGGCCGAGGCGATGGGACACCCCGAGCTGGCGACCGACGAGCGCTACGGCACGCACGTGGCCCGCGGTGCCCGGCAAGCTGAACTGGACGAGTTGATCTCTGCGTGGAGTGCGGGTCTGGAGGCCGAGGAGCTGAACGACGTCCTGGAACGGCACGGTGTGCCCACGGGCCACATCTACCGCGCGCCGGAGATGCTGGCCGATCCCCATTTCGCAGCCCGGGAGGCCATCGTCCGGCTCACCCACCCCGATATCGGCGAACTCCCGATGCAGAACGTGGTGCCGAAGCTGTCCGAGACGCCGGGGCGGCTCGACTGGCCGGGCCCCGACCTCGGAGCGCACAACGAGGAGATACTCAGCGGTCTGCTGGGCCTCAGCGGCGACGAGTTGGCCGAACTGGTGGCGGACGGGATCGTCTGACGGTCCCGCCGTGGGCTGGGCTGCGCGGCGGTCGGACGAGGCGCCGGACCGGGTCAGCCGCCTGGGTCAGTCGCTTGTGAGCTGGCGGGTGACCGTGTTCAGGTCGAAATAGCCACGGCCGCCGACGACGCGACCGTCCACGACTCGTAGCACGTCGCAGGACTGCAACTCCACCTTGGCGTTCGACGGCGGCATCTCTCCGTCGGGGCCCATCATCGGCCCGGTGTTGGTGCCCCGGACCGTGAACTCCACGACGACCCACTCCCCACTCTCGATCAGGTTCGTGATCTCGGCTGAGCCGTCGGGGAAGGCGCGGGCCCACTCGCGGTACTCCCGCAGCATTCCCTCAGGGCCCTGGTAGCGGCGCCCGCTGGCCACCTCGGTCCAATCCAGGTCCTCGTGCACGCACTCGATCGCCGCCTCGAAGTCGCGGTTGTTGAAGGCGTCGTAGGTCTTGCGCACCAGGTCGGCGTTGCTCATCTCCGGCATGCCTGTTGCCTCCTTGGCTGTTCCAGCGGTTCGTCCTAGGCGCCGTCCGGCACGGCGTACATCGGCGTCGTGCTCGGATAGATCGGCTGTTCGGGGCGTTGGTCCCAGTCGACGTGGACCGGGGACTTCAACCAGGACTCGCCGTCGTGGAACGCCCGGACCAGTTCCGTGCCCACCTCTTCGCCCTCGTCGTTGGCCAACTCCGAGAACTGAGCCCCCATGGGAGCCTCGCAGTGCAGCATGAGGAGGCTGCCCTTGGCGGTCAGCAGCGGTCCGTGTTTCAGACCCGCGGGATTCGCGAGGAACGATCCTGCGGCGTGCATGCCCCGCTCGGCCATGAGCAGATCACCGGCCAGCCAGACCATCTCCTCCCAGGTGTCATAGTGGACCTCCTGGCGGGGCTCGCCGAAACCGGGCGCCATCTGGATGAAGCGCAGCATCCCGCCGGGACCGCCGTGGAACAGGCCCTCCGCCGGGTCGGGCCACCGCAACGACTTGTGCATGATGCCGTGGCGAAGACCGGGCATCTCGGTGAGGATCCAGTCGATCTCCCAGACCTTGGCCACGTAGGGCTGGTTGTCGTAGTAGTAGCCCTCGGCCCAGACCGGGTTCCAGAAGGCGTATGCCTGGAAGCCCCCCTGTGTGGAGAGTTCGAGCGGGCCACAGCCCTTCGGGACGGCGGCATAGCCCCCGGCGCCCACGGTCCGGCCGTTGGCGGTGAGGTCGCCTTCCACGACGAATATCTCGAGGGCCCCCTCGTCGGCCTGCTCGACGTGCGACCAGCCTGCGGGCATCTTCACCATGTAGGTCCCGGCTCCGGTCTCGGGGCGGTCGGACATGATCCGGGTCTCGACCCCGTGGAGGAAACTCGGCCCGGGAACCGTCTCCCAGGGCAACGCCCATACATGGAAGAACTGCGGATCGTCACGGTTGCGATGGTTCATGCTGGTCCCCTTCCCTGCCGACCCCGATTGTCTAATCCAATCCCGGATGCAGTGCAGCCGCCCCTGCAGTTGAGTGCGGTCGGATGGCGCTCGTGCCGATGGCGGCCCGCCGCGCCGGAATCACTCGGCACAGTCGTCGCCGTCGTGGCATGCCGGCTGCGGCAGGGGAACATCCAGCGACGGGTTCCGGTCGAAGAACCCCACGGGAAGCAGCTGGAAACCGACCCGCTCCACCGGCATGATCGGCCAGTCCTCGGGACGCACGATGTGCGATACGCCGAACGTGTGCCACACCACCACGTCGGTGTCGACGATGTCCCGGTCCTGCTCGGTCCAAACGCTGAGGCCGGCCTCGCCGGTGCTCTGGTTGGGGTAGTCCCCGGCCGCGTGCATCTCGTCGGGGCGATACGGCGTGACCCAGAGGTGCTTCTGCGCAAAGCCCGCTCGCTTGGCGACGCGCGAATCCGGCGACGCCAGCATCAGCGAACTGGCCTCGGGCAGGAGCTTGAAGGCCACGGGCCGCCCGAAGCGGTTGAGCCTCGAGGGGTTGATGACCTTCCAGTAGCGGGCCTTGAGCGGGTCGATGATGCGCTGCGCCTGCTGCTCGGTCCCCAGGAGCGTCTCCCGGCCGCCGAAGGCGTTGAGATGAGGGTTGGCCTCGCCGGGCGGGAGCGGGACGGTGTCCACCTCGACGACGGAGTTCGGCGCCCCGTCCACGTCGAAGTCGAGGCGCATGTTGAAGATGTGCTGGTGGTGCACACCGCTGAGATCCGTCGAGATGATCGTGCCGTAGTCGTCGAGGGTGCCGGGAGGGAGCGCCCGAGTCTGGATGACACCGGTCAGCTTGATCTCGAACTCCATGTGGCCGTCCTGGTAGAAGTACCAGTAGAAGCCGTACTCGTAGTTGCCGAGCGTGCCGATGCACGAGATGACGAGGCGTCGCGAGCGCCTCACCTCGCTGGAACCCGTGCTCAGGTCCAAATGCTTCCAGAGGATCGAGTAGTCCTCCTCGTGGATGCAGACCACGTTCCGGCACAGCGTGGGGCGGCCGTCGTCATCGGCTGTGACGGTGTCCAGGTAGCGGATCTCGCCGAGACAGTCGCACCCCAGGGTCAGGGAGCCCATGTTCCGGCCCATGCCGTACTCGCCCGCATCGAACGCGTTGCGCCAGTGGAAGGCGTCGGTGCCGTCGCCATAGGGCACGACCATCTCCGACAGGGCGGCGCGGTAGAGGATGGAGCGACGCTCCCCGCCGTCGTCGTAGGCCACCTGATGGAGCACGAGCCCGTCGGTCGGGTGCATGGAGATCCGGACACTCCAGCGCTGCCAACTCAGCAGGTTCCCTTCGATGGAGAAGCTCGGCCCCTCCGGCTGGACGATGTCCAGGGGTTTCAAGTCGGTACGAAGCTTGCCCACCGAGGCCGCGTCGTAGTTGCCCGACTCGGGGGGAAGCGGGACGACGTCGCCGTCGAGGATCTTCAGCACCCGGTTCTCGTTGAGGTCCACGATGGCGACGACGTTCTCGATGGGCTTGGCGTACCCGTTGTCGGTCGGGGCATGCCGCAGGTACGACGCCGCTCGCACCAGGCGCCGATTCGGGTCGATCCCCTCGATCGGGAAATCGCCCACCGACCAGAGGTCCACCTGCACCATGTCGAAGTCGGTCACGCCCCGCCGGCGCAGTGCCGCGCGCCAGCGCTCGTCGTTCTTCACGAGTTCGTCGACCGCGGCGAACTCCTCCATGAGGATCGGAGGCTGCGCCCCCTCGAGCGAGCGCCACGAGGCGATCCGCCCCTCGTTGAGTGACACCACAGCCTCATAGGCAGTGCCGTCGGCCCGGTTCAGCAGTGTGGCGCGCGCCCGGCGGCTGATCGGATCCCCTTGCTCGAAGCGGTACACCTCCTCCTTGGCAGGTTCCTCGAGCATGAGGAGGGGAAAGCGGAGCCGCTCCATGCCGGCGCACTCGCGCCGGACGATGGCGGCGGCCTCTTCGATCTCGGTTGCCGTCAGCGGGTCGAGCGGGTGTGTGACGGCCCCGGCTAACCCTGCCATTCGATCGCCCCGACGTTGGGATTCGGCAGGAGGATCTCGTCGTAGAGATCCGGACGGCGGCGGTCGATCAGCCGGAAGGGCATGTCCCCCCGGTCGATGTCCGGATCGATGTCGGCGATGACCAGTTCCTCGCAATCGACTCCCTCGCCTCCCTCGGCCAGGATGCGCCCCTCGGGGTTGATGATCCGGCTCTTCCCGAAGAAGCCCAGGTCCCCGCTGCGCCCGACCATGTTCGCCAGCACGAGGTAGACGGAATTGTCGATGGCGCGCGTCGGCGACGTATGCGAGTGCTTGAACAGGTGGAGGACGACCTGCTCGGCATCGGGTCCGTCCACGTAGAACCCGGCCAGGGATCCGCAGATCACCCTGGCGCCCTTGATGGCCAGGATCCGCGTGGTCTCCGGGAGGGAGAAGTCGGCGCAGATCATGTTCCCGATACATCCCGCAGCGGTGTCGGCGACGGCGAGCGAGCTGCCGGGGGTGAAGTCGGGGACCTCGATGGTGGGGGTGAGGTGGATCTTGCGATGGACGTTGGCGATGTCGCCGTTCTCGTCGATCAGCACCGAGACGTTGGTGGGCCGTTCACCTTCTTCGGCGCGTGCCAGCATGCCGAAGGCGACGACCATCTCGTAGCGGCGGGCGATGTCGCCCACGCGGGCGGTGGCGACGCCGGGCACCGTGTCGAATGCGGCGAACACCTCCGCCAGGCGCTGCGGATCGCCCGACTCCTTGGCCTCCCGGATCGTCGCGAAGCCCGGGAGGTAGCCCTCGGGAAGGACCGCCAGTCGCACTCCACCCTCACCGGCGTCGATGAGCCACTGCTCCGCCTTGGCGAGGGTGGCTTCGGCGTCCCCGTCGACCGGGCAGATCTGGACGGCGGCGGCTCGCAGCATCAGCCGGCCGGGGCCAGCGCCTCGTCGCTGCTGGTGAGGGTGATCTTTCCCTCCTCGACGAGTCTGTAGAAGTTCTCGCCGCGGTCGAACAGTTTGAGCGGCGGCCGTTCGGCTCGGATGGACGCTCGCTGGGCCTCCGTCGCCTCGGCGTCGAGTTCGAGTTCGTAGTCGTCGTCGGTCGGCAGGAACAGCACGCCGTAGTCGTCTCGGGCGCTCCCGTGGGAGACAAGGCCGCGTCGTACGTCCAGCAGCACAGCGGCCGGGTCGCGGTCGAGCGGGTCGCCCCAGCCGCCACCGCCGGGGCTGAGCACGCGCAGGATGTCGCCCTTGCGAACGTCGATGGAGTCCGACTTGCCGGGCAGCACCCTCTCGTCGGGTGTGTCGGGGTTCAGGAGCCAGACCGAGCCCTGGCCGGCGCTGCCGCCCTTGACTCCCCACGGTTGCAGCGTGGCACGATCGGAGTGAATCAGCATCTCGCCGTCGATGAGGATCTCGATGTCCTTGAAGTAGCCGAGGCCGCCCCGGAACGTGCCGGCCCCGCCGGAATCCTGGCGGAGGCCCAGTCTGGTGATGCGGACCGGGAAGTTCGTCTCGGCGAACTCGGCCGGCATGTTCCTGGACTCCGGGGCCACGTCCACGGTGTCGGCGCCGTCGGCGAAGGGACGGGCGCCGGACCCCGCACCGGTGATCTCCCGCAGCAGGAAGTAGTCGCCGTCGGCGTTGTGGCCGAACAGCCCGTAGGAGGAGATGGACTCCGACGGTGCGGGCACGAACCCGCCCGAGGCCTTCGCCAGTATTCCCAGCCCCAGGTCGAGGATGCGCAGCAGCGGGAACGTCCGCCAGCCGCAGGCGGCCGGCCACTCCGGGCTGAGCACGGTGCGCTCGGGCAGCGTGCACGTGATGACCTCGTTCACGCCGTCGTTGATGATCATGTCCGGGGCGAAGGCCAGGAAGAGCGTGCCGAGCGACTTGGCGTAGTAGCGGCCGTTGGCGGGCCAGTTCAAGGAGCCCTTGATCTGCGGATCGGTGCCGGAGAAATCGAAGTTGATGCCGTCGGGCGTCTTCGTCATGGTGGCCCGAAGCTTCACGTAGTGGCGCGGCTCGCGAGGCTGCACGTCCACGTACTCGCAGAAGTCCTCGAACGTGTACGAGCCGTCGGGGATCATCGGCAAGACCGTCTCGCGCAGACTCCGGGAGCAACGGTCCAACAGTCCTTGGAACGTCTGTGCCAGCGCCTCGGCTCCGTAGCGTTCACACAACTCCTCGACGCGGACGACCCCGATCCCGCAGGCGTTCACGAAGGCGTCGATGTCGGCCCGCAGATCATCCGGGAACCGCGAGTTGTTCAGGATGGTCTCGAAGAGCGCCACGTTGAGTTGCCCCCGGTCGTAGAGCTTCACCGGCGGGACGACGAAGCCCTCCTGGAAGATCTCGAAGGCCGTGAGCGGGACGCTGCCCGGCGTCAGGCCCCCGATGTCGTTGACGTGCCCGAAGACCTGCACGTACGCCACGATCTCATCACCGGAGAAGACCGGCCGGGTGATGCACATGTCGCCGAGGTGGGTGATGCCCCCGTCGGACTTGTACGGGTCGTTGTAGAGGAAGACGTCGTCGCGGTGGATGTTGCCGGCGAACTTGGTCATGACCGGCGTCGGCACCGAGGCGAACGACAGCGCCGTCACGCTGTTGCCGTGGGAGTCGAAGATGCCCGACCGGTGGTCGTGCTGCTCGCGCACGATCGTGGAGCGCGCCGTGCGTTCCACCTGGATCTCCATCTCGCGGCGCGCCGACTCGATGGCACCCTCGATGATCTCGAAGAGGATCGGCTCGAACTCGGTGGTCACTTCAGAACCGTTGCCGGTGGGTGACATTGGTCGGCTCCTTTGGGTCGTCGTCGGGATATTCGTGGGCCGTGGTCAGGTAGATGACACCTCAGGCGAGGTGGATGATCAGATTGCCGAGGGCGTCCACCCGGGTGTTCGCCCCCGGCGGCACCAGCACGGTGGAGTCGTACTCGACGATGATCGCCGGGCCCGCAACCTCGTGACCGACGGCCAGCAGGTCCCGGTCGTAGAGGCGGGTCCGCTGCTGCCCGTGGCGGGGGCCGTAGTACACCTCGCGGTCGCCGAGGACGGCGTCGTCCACCGACCCCTCCCGGGGTGTCGTCTCGGCCAACTCGATCCGGGGCAGCGGGCCGGTGCCCCGGACGCGCAGGTTGACGAATTCCACGGCCTGTTCACCGGCGTAGTGGTACCCGTAGGTGCGCTGGTGCTCGACGTGAAACGCGTCCACTGCGGCGTCGAGACCGGCGGCAGACACCGGCCCGTCCGGAACGGGGACGGTCAACTCGGTGGCCATGCCCACGTAACAGAGGTCGGCGAATCGTTCCGTCGTGGGAGTGGCGATGCCTTGGCCCCGGATGTCGGCGACCACCTTCGCCTCAAGGTCGGCGAACGTGTCGCCGATCCTGTCGGGGGAGATGCTCTCAACACGCGTGTTGACGGTCTGCACCGCGCTTGCCTGGATGTCCGCCGCCAGCAGGCCAAGGCAGGAGCCGAGACCGGGACGCGGGGGAATCACGATCCTGCGGATGCCCAGCTGGTCGGCCAACTCGGCGGCGTGCAGCGGGCCGGCCCCGCCGAAGGCGAAGAGCGCGTACTCGCGCGGGTCGCGGCCGCGGGCGATCGAAACTTGGCGAACCGCGGCGGACATGCGGGCAGCTGCCAGCTGCAGGATTCCGTAGGCGAACTCCTCGGGCTCGAGGCCGAGCTTCCCGCCCATGGTGCCGACCACGTCACGTGCCGCTTCTGCGTTCAGCGGCATGTCGCCGCCGAGCAGGTAGTCGGGGATGCGCCCGAGGACGAGGTTGGCGTCGGTCACCGTGGGGTTCGTCCCGCCCTTTCCGTAGCACACCGGCCCGGGGTCGGCGCCGGCGCTCTCGGGGCCGACCCGGAGGCGGTCGCCGGTGCCCAGCGAGGCGATCGACCCGCCGCCGGCGCCGATGGAGACGATGTCGATCGACGGCATGCCCATGGGGTAGATGTCCAGCAGCCCTTCGGTGGTCAGCAGGGGCCGGCCGTCCTCGACGAGGGCAACATCGGTGGACGTTCCACCCATGTCGTAGGTCAGCACCTTGTCCTCGCCGATCTGATCAGCCAGCCAGGCCATGCCCAGTACTCCGGCACTGGGTCCGGAGTAGGCGATGGTCGCCGGCTGCTCCACCACGCGGTCGCTCTGGGAGAGCCCCCCCGAGGAACGCATCAGCAGTAGCGGGGCCGCGTAGCCCGCCGTCTTGAGGCGGCTGTCGAGGCTGGCGAGATAGTCGCTCACGAGCGGCATCAGCGCTGCATTCAGACACGTCGTCATGGCCCGCTCGTACTCGCGGAACTCCGGCAGGACATCCGAGGAGATGGTCAGGAAGCAGTCAGGGTGAAGCTCCCGGAACACGTCTCGTGCACGCTGCTCGTGCGAGGGATCCAGGTAGCTGTGCATAAAGCACAAGGCAACGGCGTTGATGCCCTTCTCCTTGAAGAATTCGGCGGCGGATCGCACGTCGTCCTCACTCATCTCCTCGAGGACTTCGCCCTTATGGGTGATGCGACCTCGTACCTGCCGCACGTTCTCGAGCGGGACCACTCGAGGTGGTTTCACCCAGGTGTAGATGGCTCCCCAGTCGCCGGGCACCGTCTGCCGGGCGATCTCGATCATCTCCCGGTACCCGTCGGTGACGATGAGCCCGAGCGACGGCCAGCGCTTCTGGAGCACCGCGTTGAGAGCGACCGTCGTGCCGTAGTGGAGGCCGACGACGTCTCCGGGTTCGAACGCCGCGGAGGCCTGCAGGGCGGAGAGCCCCGTCAGGAATGCCTTGGTGTCATCCTCGGGCGTCGACGGCGTCTTGGCTGCGAACAACTGGCCGTCGGCGTTGAAGGCCAAGAGGTCGGTGAACGTTCCACCGGTGTCGACTCCCACCCATACGTCTGCCATGGCCACCTGCCCCTCGGACCTGTTCGACTGGCGATTCGCCGGGGAATCTAGTCCGCGGATGCCAGGAGGGACATTCCGCTGAGGGGAACGGCCAGCGATCCCTCCGGCGACCGCACATGCCCCGGATCCTCCAGCCACGAGACGCCGTCCATGTACGAGCCGATCAGCTCGGCGGTCATGGGCGGCTCGTGGAAGCAGAAGTCCGCCGGGGCGTCGGTGTGCACCAGCAGGATGCAGCCTCGCTGGGTCAGCAGCGGGCCGTGGCGGTGGAACGACGGGTTCCCCACGTAGCTTCCGGCCGCCTGCCTGCCGGTCCCCGGCATGAAGAAGTCGCCTGCCAGCCAGATGATCTCCTCCCAGCACCCCGGATGGGACTCCTGGCGGTGATCACCCACGAAACCCGACACGAGGACCACGATGCGCAGCAGGCCCTTCGGTCCGCCGTGGACATCGCCGCGAACCGGGTCGGGAAGGCGCAGCGACTTCGACCACACGCCGTGGAGGCGACCCGGCGTCTGCAACTCGGCCGGGAACACGGTGGGCTCCCAGGGAAGGTCGACCGTGCGCACGACGCGTGGCACCGAGTCGTAGTAGTCGCCGGGGGCGAAGTGGGGGCTCCAGACCACCACGCCCCGGGCCGCTCGGCGGGCGGTCACGAGGAGCTGGTCGCAACCCGTGGGAAGGGCCACGAAACCCCCGGCACCCAGTCGCTTGCCGTCGACGGTCAGCGAGCCCTCGAGGATCAGGAGTTCCAGCGTTCCCGCATCGCCGCCGAGCGATGCCGACCAACCGGCGGGGATGTCCACCACGAGGGTCCGCTGCCCCGTCCGGGGGTTGTGGGACAGCAGGCTCTCCGAGCACCCCGCCAGCGGCTCCGGCTCGGAGACCGGTGCCGATGGGACGTCGCTGATCCGGAAGAACTGCGCGACGTCGCGGTCGGGACTGGGGGGCACCTGCTCGCTGACCGTCGGCTCCTACCCGTCGGCGCTGATGGCGCGCAGGAATCGCGCCAGGAAGGCGTCGCGATCGGCGACCATCGCCGGTGCCCTCTCCGGGTTGAGCGCCAACTCCTCGATGAGCGCGGACACCTCGATCCCCTGGCGGGCCAGGGCGCTCTCCAGCAGGCCGAGCCGCTCGCGGAGATTCCACACCTCCGCTCCCAGAGCCAGGACGATCCCGAGCAGCCGATCGTGGACGGGGTCCTCGAAGGCGTGGTAGCCGGGCGCCGGCCCGGCGGCGGCTTCGGAGGCGTGATCCGGCGGCGAGGACAAGGAACTCTCAGGCGGCGGGCTTGTCGGCCGCGTTCACCCAGCGGTTCTCGAGGCGGAACTCCCCGGTGCGCAGCAGCGCGGCGGTGCCCCAATAGTCCGGTTCGTCGTAGTCCAGGGGACCGTCGCTGACGTTCACGAAGCCACGGTCCCCCAGGACGGCCTTGAAGTCCCGGGAGAGGAATTCGTCCCAGAACGCCTCGCCGTTCCCCTCGCAGTCGAAGGACTGCAGGAAGGCGCGCTCCGGTGGCAGGGCCGCGTAGGGGGGCATGTCCAGGAACCGCATGTGGCCGCCCGGTCGCAGGAGCCGGTACGCCTCGGCCATGACGGCGTCGAGAACCTCCGCGCTCAACTCGTGGAGGAGCAGGAATCCGGCGATGAGGTCGAAGCTCCCGTCGGGATACCCGGTCGCGGTGGCGTCCCGCTGTTCGAACGCGATGGCCAGGCCGCGCTCCTCCGCCGTCAGGTGCGCCCAGCGCAGGGCGGCGGCGGAGATGTCGATCCCCGCGACCTCCTCCGCGTCCGGGTAGGCCTCCCGCAGGGCCATCGTGAGCCCGCCGAACGAACATCCCAGGTCGAGGATCCGCCGGTAGTCGCCCGCCGGCGCGCCCTTGGCGAACGCCACGAGCGCACCGGGCGGGCTGCCCGTGTAGCCCGTGCGCCACGCCATGCGGTAGAGGGCGCCGCCCCGCTCGTAGACCGGGCCGACGAGCGGGTCGCCCCAGTAGCCGCCGGGCACGAGGTGGATGTCGTCGAGTCCCTCGCTGTCGCGCTCCGTGTAGTACTCGGGCAACTCCAGGGCGGGATCCAGCACGAGCTGCCCGCGGGGTTCGGGAGGCATGCGGTCCAGAACCTCCGCGAGCCGGCTCGTGTGATCCTCGAGCGAGCGCCTTGCCGCAGCCCAACCCATCTTCTGCGCCTGGTGCTGTGTGGCGGCGGCGAACCGGTAGAGGTGGCCGGGGGCGATGATCGCGCCGGCCTCGTCCATCGTGGCGGGCACGGAGCCGCCCGCGGCCGTTGCGCGCTCGTAGGCATCCAGGATGCCCTTCACGTGCACGGTGTAGTTGTAGCCCCGCAGGCCCTCGAGGTAGTCGAAGTGAGCTGCCTGCTCCTGGGTCGGAGCAGGCAGCTCAGGCATCTCGTCTCCTTGGTTCTCGGGCCCGCGGCGGCTAGGACCTCGCTCCTAGCCGTCCGCCGCCTCGAAGTCCTGAATCCGCACGAGACCGTTGCCGGTGAGCGCCCTTGGCAGTGTCAGGAAGTCGGCGTGGGCGTAGTCGAGGCCGGTCCAGGCGATGGGATGGATCGGGTAGTCCTCGGCGTAGATCCGCTGGATCGTCAGGGCGGCCTCTTCCATCGTGGCGGGATGGATCACGGCCTCCAGGGCGGCGTTCAGCTCGTCGTTGGCGTACCCGAACCAGTTCAGGAACCCGCCGACGCCGCCGTAGATGAAGCCGTAGTAGTTGGCGTCGTAGTAGGCCGGCGTGTCGAGCACGTCCACGAAGAACTGCAGTTCGCCCGTCCTGCCGTACTTGCGGCCGTCGAAGGTGGCCCGTGGCTGCTTCTCGATGGCGAGGTCGAAGCCTGCCTCGCGGAACGAGTTCTGCACCAGGATGGCGATCTCCTCGTCCAGCGGGAGGCCGTCGGCATACGCCAGGGTGAGCGGCGCGTCGATCCCCGAGAGGACCGCCCCGGCCGCCTCGACGTCATAGCCCCGGTAGAACTCGTTGGTGTAGCCGGGCACCGGTGGGATCAGGATCGAATCCCACAGGACGGCATCGCCCTGGAAGACCACGTCGATGATGTCCTGGTAGGGGATCGCCTGAGCGATCGCCGCCCGCACCGCCGGGTCGTCGAACGGTGGATCGTAGGTGAGGGCCAGGAAGGCGCCGGTGGTCGTGAAGATGCGGGTGACCGCCACGCCGTCGGTGGCCTTCGCCTGCTCGACGCCCAGCGTCGTCAACTCGGCTGCGAACGCCACGTCGCCGGCGAGCAGCAGCTGCAGCCGCGAGTTGGCGTCGGGCACGCTGCGCTGGATGACACGCGTCAACGCCGGCTGGGGGCCCCAGTAGTTCTCGCGGGCCTCGAGGACCATCTCGTCGCCGCCGGGCCCGAATTCCAGCACGCGGTACGGCCCGAAGCCTGCCGTGTTCTGGTTGAGCCACTCGTTGGCGTAGGGGTCCTCGTCGGTGGCGTGGTTCTCCTGCAGGTACACGGAGTCGTAGATCGCCAGCCAGCCTGTCCCCAGCGAGGGCAGGAGCTTGTCGCCGACCAGGCCGCTGATCCGGATCGTGTAGTCGTCGATGGTCTCGACCTGGTCGATGCTCGTAAGTCCGGCCACCAGCAGCCAGAAGGCACCGGTGGTCCCCGCCGCCATGGCCTTCTCGAGGGACCAGTACACGTCGGCGGCGGTCATCTCGTTGCCCGCGTCGCTCATCACGCCCTGGCGCAGGTGGAACGTGTAGACGCTGCCGTCATCGGAGATCTCCCAACTCTCGGCGAGCTCGGGCTGGGCCTGGCCGGAGTTTCCGCCTTCGAGGCTGGCGTACAGGGCGTCGCGGTCGGCGGGGATCTCCCAGTTCGTGAGGCTGTCGTAGGTGGCGAAGAAGATACCGACCGACGGGAGGTTGTTCTGCCCCGGCCCGTCGGGGTTGATGGCCAGCACCGGCCCGGCCAGCGCCAGCACGACCTCCTCGGGCACCGCCGGTGCGGCAGCGGGTGGCGGCGGGGGCGGCTCGGGCGCGGGAGCGGGCGGCTCCGGCGCCGGCGCGGGTGCTGCGGCTTCGCGTTCGGCGGCCGCTTGGGCTTCGGCCTGGGCTTCCTCCGCGGCGGCCCGCGCCGAGTCGGCCTCGCTCTGGGCGGCGGCCGCCTGCGAGCGTGCCTCGTCGGCGGCTGCCTGGGCGTCGGCGAGCGCCGCCTCGGCCTCGGCGACGGCCTCCTGGTTGCCCTCGGCGGTGGCCTGCGCCAGGTTGGCTGCGGCCTGGGCCTCTTCGGCGGCGGCGAGCGCCGCGTCCGCCTGGGCGGAGGCCGCTTGCGCGTCGGCGAGCGCCACGTTGGCTTCGGACTGGGCTGCCTGCGCTTCGCCCAGAGCCGAATCGGCCGTGTCCTGGGCGCCATCGTCGGCCGCGCAGGCTGCTGCGAGCAGCGCCAACGTTCCCACGACGGCAATCCAGCCTGCCCGTCCCGACACCCGCCCGCGGCGGATCTTGCTCGACGATCCGGAGTTCATGTTTCCCTCCCCGTGGTTCTGTCCCGAAACGCCGGCGTTCAGACCCGTCAAGGATCGTGTACCCGGAGGTTCGGAGATGACGCCGGAAGGGTAGTCGTGCCGCAAGGGTCGGGCAAAGGGCTGGGCAAGGGGCTGTGAGCGCGAGATCGTTGTATGTGACGGATCCTCGGTCGCGGCGATCGTGTTGCGGGCCGGCGTCACGTAGTCGGGCGGCGCCGGGCGTGGCCTGGGGTTCCGCGCTCAGCCGGCGCCCGAGGACTGCGACGCGACGCTCTCGGGCTCGACGAGGATGCAGGCTGCGGTGTGACCGGGCGTCGCTTCGACCAGGGCGGGTTGCGCGTCGTGGCAGGCGCTCGTGACCAAGGGACAGCGCGCCGTGAAGACGCAACCCCCGGGCCGTTCGGTGCTGCTCACCTCGCCCCGCACGACGCTCGCGGCGGGGGCCACGTCGGGGTCCACCGACAGCTCGGCGCCGATGAGGAACTCGGTGTAGGGGTGCTTGGGGTTCGACAGGACCTCGTCGGTGGGACCGATCTCCACGACTCGCCCCAGGTACATGACCGCCACGCGCTCGCAGACGGCCCGGATCGCCTTCAGGTCGTGGGAGATGAGGACGTAGGTGAGGTTCAGTTCCCGCTGCAGGCTCAGCAGCAACCGCAGCACGCCCTCCTGCACCGACACGTCGAGCGAGGCCGTCGGTTCGTCGAGGATGAGCACCCGCGGCGACGTCGCCAGCGCTCTGGCGATGTTGACCCGCTGCTGCTGTCCCCCGGAGAGTTCGTGCGGGTAGCGGCCCGCCAGATCCGGCGAGAGCGCCACCTGCTCCAGCAGTTCGTGGACCCGTCTCGCCAGGTCCGCGCCCCGCAGGTCGGTGTGCAGGAGCAGGGGCTCGGCGACCGCCTCCCAGACGTGATAGCGGGGATCCAGCGACTCGTAGGGCTCCTGGAAGACGATCTGCATCTCGCTGCGCCACGAGCGGAGCGCGCGAACCGGCGCATCGGTGATGGAGCGGCCGAGCACCTCGATCCTGCCGGAATCAACCGGGGTGAGCCCCAGGATGCAGCGGGCGACGGTCGACTTCCCCGAGCCGCTCTCGCCGACGATGCCGAGCGTCCGCCCGTAGGGGACCGTGAAACCGACGTCCTCAGCGGCCACCACGTCGGGCACGCCGCGCCGGGTACCGAAGGTCTTGTTGAGGCCTTCGACGGCGATGGCGCCGGCGCCACCGCTCACCGTCGAGCCGTGGGATCCGTCGCTCATCGGCCGGCGTCCTGCACTCGCTGCGCGTGCAACCCGCGCAGGTCCGATGCGGCGATGAGGCGTTTGGTGTAGTCGTGCTGCGGCGAGAGCAGGACCCCGCGCATGTCCCCGTCCTCCACGACCCGCCCGTCGTGCATGACCGAGACCGTGTCGCAGTACTGGGCGATGATGCCCAGGTCGTGGGTGATGATGAGAACCGACAGCGACAATTCCGACTGCAGGAAGGCGATCAACTCCAGGATCTGGCGCTGGATCGTGGCGTCGAGGCCGGTGGTGGGCTCATCGGCGATCAGCACCTCCGGATCGCAGAGCAGCGCCGTGGCGATCACGGCCCGCTGCGCCAGACCGCCGCTCAACTCGTGGGGGTACGACCGGGCGATCCGGTCCACGTCGTCGATCCCGACCAGGCGGAGCCGCTCGCGGATCCGGGCGGCGCGCCCCCGCCGGTCCAGGTCCAGATGCGCCTTCAACACGTTGGCCATCTGGGTCTCGATGGTCATCATCGGGTACAGCGCCGTCCGGGGGTTCTGGAACACCATGCCGATCGATGCGCCGCGCAGCTCCCGCAGTTCATCGGCGTCGAGCCCGAGCAGCTCCCTGCCTCCGAGTTGCACCGAGCCTGCGGTGATCCGCCCACCGGGAGGCAGGAGTCCGATGACCGAGCGCGCCGTCATCGACTTCCCCGAGCCGGTCTCGCCCACGAGGCCGTGCATCCGGCCCCTCCGGAGCTCCAGGCCGACGCCGTCCAGCACGGGGGTGACGCCGTCGCGCCCGGTGATCTCGACGCTGAGGTCCCTCGCCACGAGGGCCGGTCCGCTCATCGCAGGTGCACCTCCCGGGCCTGCTCGATCCCCTCGCTGAGCAGGTTGAAGGCGAACACGGCGAACGCCAGGAAGATGCCGGGGAAGATCGAGATCCACCACTGGCCGGTGGTGATGTAGCCGGCGCCTCCGAGGATCATCGAACCCCATTCGGGCGTCGGCACCTGCACCCCGACGCCCAGGTAGGCCAGGCCCGCCAGCGTGAGGATCCCGTAGCCCATCGAGACGCCGAACTGCACGACGGCGGGTCCGAGCGAGTTGGGCAGCACGTGGCGGAACACGAGGCGCGTGGTGGAGTTGCCCAGCGCCACCGCGGCCTGGATGTAGCGCTGCTCGCGGACGGTCAGCACGCGGCTGCGGACCAGCCGCAGGAACACCGGAGCGTTCACGAAGGCCAGGACGAACACCACGTTGGTCAGGCTGTTGCCGCCCAGTGACACCAGGGCGATCGCCAGGATCAGCAGCGGGAAGGCCTGCACGATGTCGGCGAGCCGCATCGAGAACTCGCCCATGAGGCGCCGGGAGAAGCCCGCGGCCACGCCCAACACGATGCCGATCAGCGCGCCGAGGCCCACCCCGAGCACCACGATGGTCAGATCGATCCGCGGGGCGTGGAACACCCGCACGAAGATGTCGAACCCGGAGCGGTCGGTCCCGAAGGGGTGCCGGACGCTGGGCGGCCGCAGCGCCTCGCGCGGGTTGGCGATCTCGGCGCCGAATTGCCAGACCGCCGGGACCACGTAGGCGCCCAGCGCCAGCACGAAGATGATGAACGCACCCCACAGCAGCGGGGGGTTCAGGCTCCGTCGCAGCCGTTTGGCGAAGCCTTCGGCGTGTCTCGGCAGCACGAACTCGAGAGCGGCCTCGTTGCGGGCGTCCGGGGGCGGGTTCACAACCGCACCCGGGGGTCGATGACCCGGTAGAGCAGATCAACGACGAAGAAGATGGCCACCGACAGCGCCCCCGCGACGAGCACGAACCCCTGCACGGCCGGGAAGTCGCTCTGGCGGATGGCGTTGACGGCGTACTGGGCCGCTCCGCCCCAGGAGAACACCGTCTCAACCAGCACGGCGCTTCCCAGAAGCACGCTGAAGAGGATTCCCACGAAGGTCACCACCGGGGGAAGGGCGCCCCGCGTGGCGTACACCCAGAGCTTGCGGTTCGACAGGCCGCAGGCCCGCCCGAAGAGGATGGAGTCCGATGTCAGCGATTCGATGGCGGCCGAGCGGGCCAGGCGGGCGATGGGCGCGGTGAAGATGAGCACCATCGTCATGAGCGGCAGCCAGATGTGGTGCAGGGATGCCCTGAAGGCCTCACCGTTCAGCGTGATCATCGCGTCGAAGAGCGCCGCGCCGGTCACGTCGCGCGGTGCGGGTCCGCCCGGAGACAGCTGTCCCGTGGGGCCGGGGGCGATGTCGAGCTTGAAGAAGAAGACGAACAGCAGGACGAGTCCCAGCCAGAAGTCGGGCACCGAGAGAGCGGAAAAACTGCCGAAGCGGACCGCCCTGTCGCCGCCCCTGCCCCGCCGATGGGCCGCATAGCTGCCCAGCGCCAGACCGAAGACGAGGGCGAAGGCCAGTGCCAGCACGACCAACTCCAGCGTGGCGGGCAGCCGGTCGGCCAGATCGGTCGTGACCGGACGGTCAGTGAAGAGCGACGTGCCGAGATCGCCGCGGACAGTGTCGCCGAGGAAGTCGGCGTATTGAGCACCCAGCGGCTGATCCGTGCCGAGTTGGGCCCGGACGTTGGCGATCACCTCCTCTGTGGCGAAGGAGCCGGCGACCAGATACGCCGGGTCGCCGCCGGCCAGCCGGGTGAGGAAGAAAGTCGCCGTCGCCACGCCGAATAGGATCGGAATCATGAAGAGGATGCGCTTGACGATGAGCCACGCCCATTGCCGCGCCCTCACGACAGTGCCACCCGCACGAGTTGCAACCGTACTCCCGGAGCCCGATGCGCGGGGAAACCGCGCCGGCGCGGCCGCGTCGGTAACCGGCGGCAACCCGCAGGTCCGGCGGCGCTGATGGTCTCCCCGGAGACCGCCGGTTCGGAGACCTCCGGTATCCCCCAGGGGGTCGGGGGGCCGCCGGCCCCATCACGGTGTGCCGCCCTGCGGGCTCTGCTCGACCGACCGCAGGCCACGGTCGTGGTCGGCGCGGTGAACGCCCTCGCGGCCCGCCTGGTGGAGCGGGCGGGATTCGACTGCTGTTTCGTGACCGGGGCTGGGCTCGCCAACTCGCAGTTCGGGCTGCCGGACATCGGTCTCGTCTCGATGACCGAAGTGGTGGACGAGGCCGCCAGGATCTGCGATGCCGTCGATATCCCGGTCATCGTGGACGCCGACACCGGCTTCGGTGGACCGCTGTCGGTGATGCGCACGGTCCACCTGCTCGAGAAGGCGGGCGCCGCCGCCGTCCAGATCGAGGATCAGGCGATGCCGAAGCGGTGCGGGCACTTCGCCGGGCAGCGGCTCGTGGAGCCCGCGGAGATGCTCTCCCGGATCGACGCCGCGCTCAGTGCCCGTGCGGACCCCGACCTGGTGGTGATCGCCCGGACCGACGCTCGCTCGGTGCTGGGCTTCGACGAGGCGATGCGCCGGGCGCGCCTCTACGCGGAGGCCGGAGCCGACGTCATCTTCGTGGAGGCGCCGCGGACGGTGGAGGAGATACGCGGGATTCCCGCCGAGTTGGGGGGCACGCCCGTGCTCCTCAACGTCGTGGAGGGAGGCAAGACCCCACAGTTGCCCCGCGAGGAGTTGCAGGAGATGGGCTACCGGTTGATCCTGCACGCCAATCTGCTGCTGCGGGTCATGCTCAAGGCCGGCGAGGACGCTCTGGCGCATCTCTACGAGCACGGCGACTCTGTGGATTTGGGCGATCGGGTGCTCGGATGGGCGCAGCGTCAGGCCCTCGTGGATCTGGAGCGGTTCGACGACCTCGAGAATCGACTGAGCAATGAATCGATTGAGCAATGAATCGGCCGAGAAATGAGTCAACCGAAATGAGTCGACCGAAAGAGACCGAGACCCCATGAGCAGCCAGACCGAGGATCGACGGTCGTGGCTGGCCTCGATCCCCGGAGACGACCTCGACGTGTACGAGTTGTCGGGATTCGGCGGGGCCTCGGGTTTCGGCGACCATCCCGCGCTGCTCGTCATCGACGTGCAGTACCGCACAGCCGGCGACAGGCCGGTGCCGATCCGCGAAGCGATCACCACCATGTACCCGACGGCCTGCGGCGACAGGGCGTGGGCGGCGATGCCGCACATCGCCCGGCTCCTCGGCGCGGCGCGGGAGGCCGCGATCCCGATCGTCTACCCGTACGTCGCACCCAAGAAGGCCGTCGACGCGGGGCGCTTCGGCAGCATCAACCCGGCCATCACCTCGATCAGCGAGCGGGGCTACGAGTTCGTGGCCGAGGTGGCGCCGGAGGAGGGAGACGTGCTGCTTCCCAAGCGCCACGCCAGCGCCTTCTTCGGAACGGCTCTGGTGAGTTACCTCGTGGACTTCGGGGTGGACACGGTGATCCTCGCCGGCTGCACCACGAGCGGATGCATCCGGGCCACCGCCGTGGATGCCTTCTCCTACAACTTCCGGACGATCGTCCCCGAGGAGTGCGTGTACGACCGCATCCAGGCGAGCCACGACGTGGGGCTGTTCGACCTCGATGCCAAGTACGCCGACGTGCTGCCGGCGGCGGCGGTCATCGATCGGCTCCGCGGACTGACTCCTCTGTCGCACTGACGGCCGCGGAGGGCTCCCGCTTCGGCCTCAGGACGGCGATAGCCAAGACGGCCGCCGCGGCGATCGCGGCGAGCACGATCAGGGCGGCCTGCCCGACCGCGGTGGTGAAAGCCTTCTCGCCGGCGATCTCGTAGAGCACGGCGTCCGCTTCCGAGACGCCCGGCGGTGCCGCACTGCGCCCCAACGCCAGGTCGGTGGTGATCTCGGCGGGCACGTCCGGGTCGAGCCCGTCATCCCCCAACAGGGAGCGGTAGACGCCGCCGACCCGCGAGGCGACGAGCGAGCCGATGATGGCGATCGAGAGGAGCTGGCCGAGCTGGATCGCCACGGTGTGCGCGCCCGAGACGATCCCGCCGCGGGATGCGGGCGCGGCGCTGAGCGCCAGATGCAGCGAGACCGCCGGGAACACCGACATGGCGCCCCCGACCAGCGCCAGGGCGATGCCGACGACGGGGTACGGCGACATGGGGGTCATCCGGGAGACCAGCACGAGGCCGGCCACCTCCAGCAGCACGGCCGACCCCAGCATGCGGCCGAAGCCGAACCGCTCGAGAAGGCGCATGGCGAAGGGGGAGATCAGGGCGGCCACGACGCCGAACGGCATGAACGCGGCGCCCGCCACCAGCGGCGAGAACCCGAGTATGCCCTGTAGGTAGGTGATCACGAAGAACATCGTCCCGACCACCGAGACGATCGCCAGCAGCATGATGATGAGGCCCGCAGCGAGGCGCCGGCGGTCGATCCCCACCTCCGGGCGCGAGCCGGCCCCGCGGCGCAGGGCCGCCGTCATGAGCGCCAGCACCCCCAGGCCTCCGAGCACCCGCCACAACACCGGGCCGGAGCCCCAGCCCTCCTGGCCGGCGCTGATGAGGCCCCAGATCAGCAGGGCCAGGCCGACCGAGCCCGCAAGACTGGGCAGCACCCGCAGGTCGGTCGCGGTCGGCGGCGCCGGATCCTCCCGCACACCGATCAGCACCGGCACCAGCGCGGCCAGTGCGAAGCCGCACGACAGCCAGAAGATCGACCACCACGGCCATGCCCGCAGCAGGAGCCCGCCGATGAGGGGGCCGATCGCCGAGCCCCCGAGCGCACCGGTGAACCACAGGCCCAGCGCGACGTTGAGCGGCCGCCCGGCGGGCAGGTGCACACGCAGCAGCGCCACGGAGGCCGGGAAGGCCAGCGCCGCGCCGGTGCCCGACACCGCCCGCAGGCCGATCAGCAGTCCCATGCTGCCGGCGAAGGCGCTGCCGACCGTGCCGGCGATGAAGAGCGCCAGTCCGCAGCGGAGCATCAACGAGGTGCCGAAGCGGTCCGTCAGCCCGCCCCCCAGCATGACCAATGCCGCCAAGGGAAGGAGGAATCCCGAGAACATCCACTGGGTTGCCGACAGGTCGGCGCCGAGCGCCTCGGCGATGGTCGGCGCTCCCAGCAGCACCGTCGCCTGGTCGAGATTCAGGACGAGGCTGGTGAGTGCTCCTGCTGCCATCACCCACCAGTGGGATCGTTCAGCTGTCATGCGCGGTCAGGGCGCCCGCGGGGCTGATCACCTGGACATCGCCAGCAGTCTGGAGCTCGCTGCCGGGTCGGGATGCACGCGCGGGGCTGGTCACTCTCCCTCGATGCGGTCCACGAACGACATCACGGCCTCGGAGAATTCCCTCGGGAACTCGGGCACGACGGCCACCCAGCCGCGGATGTTGGGCTCGGGGCCGGGGATCTCGACGTACTCGCTGTGGGGGATCGCGGCGTGCGCCTTCACCGTGTAGGAGTACAGAACCTCCTCCTCCACGTTGAGGACCAGGACCGGGCACTGCAGTTGGGGGTACGCCGCGTAGTGGTCGTACTGCACGACGGCGACGTAGGTCCACCAGTAGTTCGGGCCCGCCTGCAGCTTGGCGATGAGCTCTCGCAGGTATGTCTCACCGTCGTTCTCGGTCGCGAAGTGGGCCACGTAGTCCAGGATGTCGTTCGCCAGGAACTCGCCCTTGCCGTCGGGCACCCAGCCCGACTTCAAGTCGTCACGAGACAGCCAATCGTCGCGCTCCTCCTGGTCGTCCACGGCGAGGATCGGTGCGATCACGAGTGATTTGACCCGCTCGGGAGAGTTGGCCGCCACGTCCACCGCGATGCTGGCGCCCGTGTGGAACCCCACGATGTTTGCCTGCTCGTACCCGAAATGGTCCAGCAGGCCGATGACGGCCTGGGAGTAGTAGGGGATGCCCTCGGTCGGCTGCTCGGCCGGATGGTCGGACATCCCGAACCCCGGCGTATCCATGGCGATCGTGTGGTAGCGCTCGGCGAAGTAGGGGATCGCCCGCAACCACATGACCGAGCTGCTGGCGGTCTGGTGCAGCAGGATCAGCGGGGGCCCCTCGCCGGCCTCGACGTAGTGAACCTGTCCCACCGCGGTGTCGGCGTACCCTCGCCTCATCAGTACCCCCTCGCAACAGTCCGGGTGCAGGACGTGGGGTACAGTACCCCGCGCACCGGATGCCGGTGGCGGAGGGAATCACGATGCTGGAAGCGGAGGGAACGAGCCGCAGGCTCATCAGTACTCGTCACGGCCATGTGCACATGCGCAGCAACGGCGAGGGCGATCCACCGCTCGTGCTGCTGCACATGGGCCTCTCGTCGGGCCGCATGTACCGCCACATCACCCCTCGGCTGTCCGCCGGGCGCCGGGTGGTCGTGCCCGACCGTCTCGGGTTCGGGTGCTCCGATCACCCGCGGCCCGGCCTGTCCCTGGGTGACTATGCCGACTCCACGATCGACGCGCTCGACGCCATGGGGATCGGCCAGTTCGACGTTGCGGGTGTCCACACCGGTTCGTGCGAGGCCATCGATCTGGCGGTGCGCTACCCGGACCGGATCCGGCGGATCGCGGTCGTGACCGTGCCGGTGTTCTCGCCGGAGGAGATCCCGCAGTACAAGGACAACTACCTGCACGAACCGAGGCCCGATGCCGACGGCTCGCATCTCGACTGGTACTGGCGCTGGTGGCGCGACGGCGGCTTCGGCGGCGCGGCCGAGCGCTCGCGCGCCTGGTCGCCCGACCTGCTGCACGAGTTCCTGATGGATCATCTGGGGGCGCAGCCCGATCCCTGGATGACGTACCACGCCGTCTTCGACCATCCGACCGGCGAGTTCGTCTCGAAGATTCGCCAGCCCTTCTTGGTAGTCGACGTCCACGACGATCTGACCACCCAGACCGCTCGGGCGATGCCGTTGCTGCCGGCTCACACCCAAGTCGTCTCGCGACCGGATCTCACCGACGTGCTGGAGCTCTTCACAACCGCCGCCGATGAGATCGCCGAGCACTTCGAGGGGTTCTTCGAGGAGGTTCTCCCGTGAAGCTCCCGATGAACGACCGCTACGACTACGTGTCGATCAAGGACCGCGTGCCCTACGACTGGCCCAACGGCACCCGTCTCGCCGTGTGCCTGTCGAACAACGTCGAACACTTCGCCTACAAGGCGGGTATGGGTCTGAACGATTCGGCGGTGAGCGCGCCCGCCGACTACCGGAGCTATGCCTGGCGGGACTACGGCAACCGGATCGGCATCTGGCGCATGTTCGACGTATTCGACGAGTTGGAGATCCCGTGGTCGCACAACGTCAATTCGACGGTGATGGAGCTCTACCCCGACATCGTCGCCAAGATCATCGAGCGCGGCGACGAGATCATCGCCCACGGCCGGACGAACTCCGAACGCAGCGACGGCCTCTGGGAGCCCGACGAGGCCCGCCTCATCGCCGAGACAACCGAGGCCATCACCGAGTACTGGGGCCGCCGGCCGAGCGGCTGGATGGGGCCGTACATCGCCGAGTCGGCCGTCACCAGCGACCTGCTCGCGGAGGCCGGCTACAAGTACACGCTGCAGTCCCCCTGCGACGACCAGCCGATCTGGCTCAGGACCAGGTCGGGCCCGTTGCTGAGCATCCCCTACCCCTTGGAACTGAACGACGTGGGCGTCTACGTCCGGCGGCATCACCCTGCGCCGGTCTTCGCCGAGATGATGATCGATCAGTTCGACGAGATGCTCCGCCTCGCCGACGAGCAGCCGCTGGTGTACTCGGTCTCGCTGCACACTTTCCTGGTCGGCCAACCGTTCCGCCTGAAGTACCTGCGCGCCGCCCTCGAGCACATCGCGGCGCGGCGTGACGACGTGTGGCTGGCAAGACCCGAGGACGTCGCCGTCCACGTGATGGGCCTGCCGGAGGGCACCGTCCCCGGAAGCAGCCCTCAGGCCGGCTGAGTACCGGGCCCCGGCAACCCAGGAGGTGACCTCGACGGGGGTCCGAACGGCTGCGGTTCGGGCGGCTCGAACCGCCTGGCTGTGGCCGTTAGGAAGAGAGATTGCTAGGCGCTGTGCTCGTGGTGGCGGTGGGGGCAGATTTTACTCGATGCCCAGGAGTGCCAGCCCGAGAGATCGGGATCGTTGACGAGCAGGGCTGCGGCGCTGATGTTGACGGCCGGATCGAGGTACGTCTCATCGTCGCGCCCGAACCACTTGACCATGCGCTCGTGGTATTCCGACCCGATCCACCAGTCGGAGTTGATCTGCATCAAGCCGAACGAGCCGCGTCCCGGGTCGTCGGGATTGGTGCTGCCGGGGTCGCCGCCCGACTCGTAGGAGATGATGCACAGCGCCGTGGAGGCATCGACCGGGTCGAAGACGGCGCACACCGTCGGTTCCCACCGCAGCACCGCCTCGGGTTCGACGATCTCGCTGAGCACGGGGGTTCCCTCGAGGCACGAGGTCTCACCGCCGGCCGGGGAACTCTCCAGGAACTGCAGGTAGGACCGGAGGCCGGCAACCTCCGACGGCGAGCACCCCAGCACTCCGAGCGATGCGCACAGGCCGAGGACGAGCGCGACCATGCGGCGGGTAGCGAATCGACGCCGGACGAGCACCGCCACAGGCTAAGCACGCGGTCGAGAGGACCGTCACACGAAGTGCTGTGACATATGTCAAACGCACCACCGAGTGGAAATTGTCAAGCACTCGACGGATCGGCTAGAAACTCAGGCTCCGGAGACGGAGACACGCATATGGGGGATTACCTGGCATGGCGACGATCGAGCATGAAGGAGACATCCTCCACACGAGCGGTGAGTTGCCTGCCGTGGGTGCCGAGGCTCCCGACTTCAGCCTGGTCGGGGCCGATATGGAACCGATGAGCCCCGGGGTCTTCGCCGGCCGGCGACTGGTGCTCAACATCTTCCCGAGCATCGACACGGAGACCTGCGCAGAGAGCGTGCGAGTGTTCAACGAGCGCGTCATAGGCCTCTACGCCGCGACGGTGCTGTGCGTGTCGGCCGACCTGCCCTTCGCTGCGAGGCGGTTCTGCCGGAACGAGGGCATCCAGAACGTCTACACCGCGTCCACCTTCCGCTCCCCGGAGTTCGCCGAGGACTACGGCGTGCGCATCATGAACAGTTCCATGGAGGGTCTGTGCGCCCGTGCGGTCGTCGTGATCGACGAGTATGGCAAGGTCGTCCACACCGAACTCGTCTCACCACTCAACGCCGACCCCGACTACGACGCCGCTCTGAGCGCCCTGTAAGGGACCCCGTCCGGCGCGAAGCCAGCAGGGGTCAGGCAGGGGTCAAGTCAGGCAGGGGTCAACTCGAAACCGCCAGGCGTTCGACGGGTTGGCCGGTGATGTCGGCGATGAGTTCGAAATCCTCGTCCATGTGCAGGACGGTCAGCCGGGACAGTTCGGCGATGGCGGCGATGAGCAGGTCCGGGATCGACGGTGCGCGGTGGTGGCCGGCCCTCGCCAGCGCTTGCTGCACCGCCATCGCCCGGTCCTCGCCGGCGGGTGTCAGGTACTCGACGGGCATGGCGCTGAGCGGCGGTTCGGCGACGCTCCGCCGGAGGTCATCGGCCGAGCGCGCCGAGAACCCCGCCTCGAGTCGGGTGAGTGTCGAGATCCGTACCAGCCCGCGGCTCATTCGTGACGCCCACTCCGCCGCGTCGGGGCTCGTGGCGAGCCGCACGAGCGCCGACTTGTCGATCAGCCAGCCGGTCATGTCCACCCGCGTCCCCGGCGTCCCCGGCGTCTGTGTCGTGGGTGCCGTGGGCACTGCACCGGCGCCGACTTGTCGATCAGCCGGCCGGTCATGTCCACGCGCGACCCCCGGCGTCCCCGGCGTCTGTGTCGTGGGTGCCGTGGGCACTGCACCGGCGCCGACTTGTCGATCAGCCGGCCGGTCATGTCCACGCGCGACCCCCGGCGTCCCCGGCGTCTGTGTCGTGGGTGCCGTGGGCACTGCACCGGCGCCGACTTGTCGATCAGGCGGCCGGTCATGTCCATGCGGAGTGCATCACGTCGTCGTCGGCGAGGTCACAGAAGGTCTCCCCGAACCAACGCAGCGACTCCACGGTCACGTCGCCGCTTCCGGTGGTGCGCTCACGCTCCAGCAGCCTTCGCAGGTATTCCACCCGCGAGAGGCCGACCGCTCTGGCGTTCACCTCGATGGCCGCCACGACGTCATCGGGAACGTCCCGCACAAGAATGTCGACCACGAGTCACCTCCAACGGCAATCTCTGCTCGTACGATATCACGCGATATTGCATCCGCCCCGGCACCGGGCGCCGGGTATCGTGTAGCCGCTCCACACAATTGAGGCGGATACTCCGAGGCCGGTGCCTCTAGAGCCGGAGTGGCTGGTTGACGGTGGAGTCCGCGCTGCCGCGGCGGCTGTGCAGGTGTCGTCGCGGTGGGGGTGGCCGGTGTTCGGGGGGCGGTGGCGGGCGGCGTGGCGGAGGGTGCGTTTGCCGTCGGCGGCTGTGTCGATGTCGCCGCCGTTGTCGTGGAGTTCGTGGTGGTGGCGGTGGCCGCAGGGGAGGCAGAGGTTGTCGATCTGGCCCGCAACCCGGCCGACCGCGTCGCCCGCAACGCCATCGGTGGTGTTGCTCAGGAGGGTCGGATCGGTCATCGTGGGCTCCCCGCAGGAGTTCGCCGGCGTGCACTTCGCGTCGGCCGGGCCGACAAGCCGGTCGGGGAGCCACCGACTCCCCCTCTGGGGAGGACCGATGAACCGGTAGTGAGTACTCTAGCACCTCTGAATCAATGACACAACACTTGTTCGGGGAATTCTCGGAATATATTCGCGATGAAGGTCAGATGAGAGCCGTCTAGGCCGGCGCGGCGTTGTCGTACCAGAACGGAAATGCTCGCCCGCCTCCCCATCCTCGATAGTGATGCTGCCGGGGGAGCAGGCGGGTGAATGTGACGGCCGGTCCATTGGAGGGATGATCGGCCTCAACGTAGCGCCCAGAGTAGAGCGGGGGCGCCGGCGCCAACGGACTCGGCCACTCAACCGGCGCCTCCGCTTGTCCCTTTAGCTCTACCACGAACCCCGCGGGGTGGCGGAGCATCGGCGAACTCGGCGTCGCTCGCGTCTTCTCACAGTGCTTGCTCCGGATCCGCGGTGCAGGCGTGTGGCGGGACCGCACCGACGGTGCCTGAACTCCAGTTTGCGACGATCCGCACTCCAGTTTTCGGCACCTTAGCATGCGATAATATCGCACTTGCAAATGCGATATTATCGCATAGACGCTAGGATATGAGCCATGGACGGGCCGTTGACGCCTGAAGGCTACCTGCGGAGGGTGGTGGACCGCGAGGTCGAGGCCGCGCTGGGCAGTTCTCCGGCGGTGGTGATCGAAGGGCCGAGGGCCTGCGGAAAGACGTGGACGGCTCGCAGGTTCGCCGCGAGCGCCGCCGCTCTGGACGAGTCCGACGACGCCCGCTTGGCGGCCGCCCTGGACCCTGGCGCGCTGCTTGGGGGCGACGCCCCCCGTCTGCTGGACGAGTGGCAGCTCGCGCCCCGCATCTGGAATCCCATGCGCCACGCCTGCGACCGGAGCGGCCGGCCCGGCCGGTTCATCCTCACCGGCTCGGCCAACCCTCCCGACGACGCCACCCGCCACTCGGGAGCGGGAAGGGTGACGCGAGTCCGGATGCGGCCGATGTCGCTGTTCGAGTCGGGAGAGTCCACCGGCGCGGTATCGCTCGGAGGGCTGCTGAACGGGGAGCGCGCGGCGCCGAGCCGCTCCGACATGACCCTCGCCGAGGTCGTGGACCTCGTGTGCCGGGGCGGCTGGCCGTGGCTGCTGGACGCCCCTGTCCCGGACGCGCAGAGCCGGTTGCGCGACTACCTGGGCGAGATCGCCCGGACCGAGATCCCCCGATCGGGGGGGCCGGCGCATGACCCGGTGGGCGTGGGCAGGCTGCTCGTCTCCCTGGCCCGGAACGAAGCCACGAACGTCACCTACAGGACCCTTGCCGACGACGTCAGCGGAGGCACGGACGCCTCCACCCATCCCCGCACGGTCCGGCGCTATCTGGAGGCTCTCTCCCGGCTGTTCGTCGTCGAAGGCCTTCCTGCGTGGGCCCCGCACCTGCGTTCGGCCTCGCAGCTCCGGCGCACCGAGAAGCGCTACTTCGTGGACCCCTCGCTGGCGGTGGCAGCCTTGCGAACAAACGCCGGGCGGCTACGCGCCGATCTGGGCTTCCTGGGCTTGCTGTTCGAGTCTCTGGCCATGCGCGATCTCCGCGTGTACGCGCAGGCCAACGACGCCCGAGTGTTCTATTTCCGCGACAACGCCACCCTCGAGGTGGACGCCATCGTCGAGCGCGCTGACGGCGAGTGGATGGCCGCGGAGATCAAACTGGGGGGCGAAGCGCTGATACGCCACGGTGTGAAGAGCCTGCTGCGCCTCCGCGACAGGGTCGATGCGGCCCGGATGGGAACCCCCGCGGCCCTCCTGGTCATCACCGCCACCGGCTACGGCTTCCAGCATCCCGACGGCGTGGCGATCATGCCGCTCGGCGCGCTCGGCCCGTGAGGCTCACTGATCTCGATGAGCCCCGACCGGCGGCCATCCCGGCCCGGCGACGGGGCCCGTCAGCCCTTGCGCCCGATACGGGCGCTCTGAGCGCTTCGCGGAGGCTCACGGTGCCCGGCAGGCAGGTGCTGTCGGCCACGGGGGTGTCGGTCGACATTTTGGGTGTTCGCCACCCTAATTATTGGGGTACCATGATTCTGTGAGCATTGAGCTTCCGGGCGAGTACTTGCCGCGGCTCTTGGACGGCAAGCTGCGGGAGGTGCTGCTGTTCTCGCCGGCGGTCGTCGTCGAAGGTCCGAGGGGGTGCGGCAAGACGACCACGGGCAGCCGAGCCGCGTCGTCGTTCTTGGCCATGGATGAAGTCGAGGTGGCTGGCGGGTCGCCCGGCGCGCTTCGCGGTCTGCTGGATCTGCCGCCGCCGCTGCTGGTGGACGAGTGGCAGGTGGCGCCGGGGCTGTGGAACGCGGTGCGGCGCGAGTGCGACCGGCGAGGGGGCGCGCCGGGCCAGTTCATCTTGACGGGCTCGTCCACGTTGCCCGACAACCCCATCCGCCACTCCGGTGCGGGCAGGCTGGCGCCGCTGCGGCTGCGGACGTTCTCGTCCTATGAGAGCGGCCTCTCCAACGGCTCGGTGTCGTTGGGGGCCATGCTGGGCGGGCTGCCGGTGGACGCGGCCGCGGAACGGGCGCTGTCCCGTCTGGAGTTGGCCGAGGCGATCTGTCGGGGGGGCTGGCCGGCTTCGCTGAGAATGCCTCTGGAGCAGGCGCTGCGGTACGTCGAGGCGTACGTGGATGCGATGTGCGGCATCGACATCCGGCGCCGCGCCGATGCGCTTCCCTATCGCAGCGTGGGCACTGCCCGGACGGTTCTGCGTTCCATTGCCCGGAACGTCGGAACGGCCGCGTCGGTGAGCGCCCTGGCTCGTGACACGGCGGCGGGCGAGATGGAGTCTCCTCTGGACCGCAAGACGCTGCCGGCGTTCCTCGACGCCTTCGAGAGGGTGTTCATTCGGGAGGACTGCCCGCCGTGGGGGTTCCAGCCCGCGTCGAAGAGGGCCATGCGGGCTCGGCCGAAGCGCTTCCTGTGCGACCCGTCGATAGCCACCGGGGTCCTGCGTGTCGCACCCCGACGCCTGGCGGGGGAGCCCGAGTTCATGGGCGGCGCGTTCGAGTCGCTGGTGATGCGAGACCTGCGGGCCTACGCCGACGTCAACGATGCCGAGGTGCGCTATTACGCCGAGAGCGGGTTCGAAGTAGACGCTGTGGTGGAGGATCGCGACGGGTCGTGGGTGGCCGTGGAGGTGAAGCTGAGCCGCAGTGAGCACGCGCTCGAGCGGTCCAAGCGGGCCTTGAAGCTGCTGGCGAAGAGGGCGCGGGAGGCGGGCAGGCGGCCGCCGTCCAAGCTGATCGCCGTCTTCGGCACCAACGCCCCCGGCGAGCACACCGGCCTGCGGATAGCCCACGAGACCGACGGCGTGGCCGTCGTGCCGCTCGCCGCGCTCGGCCCGTGACCTGCTCCGCTCTCCCAGGTCAAGGAGATATTTCTCCACATGGCAAACCCTCCACATCCCAACCCATCGGTGGATTCAGGCTAAGATTCACACTGTGGCTTGCCGAGGTCGTATCCCGACCATGGAGGTGATTCACGAGTGACCGATGTTGAGCCGTGCTGCTCTGCCGCACCCTTCGGGCCGCCGGGGAGCCCGCAAGACGACCGCAGTGGCGGTCGTCTTGCGGGGCACGGCGCGCGTGACCGCCCTGCCGACCGTGCCGCCAACCTAGTAGGCAAGTTGTACATTGCCACTATCCTCTGATCCTATGAGCACTTCAGCGCCAATTCCTTTACCTCCGACTACGCAGGATAGTGCTCGAGAATGGGCTGCAACCCGCCTTCAAGCGATCGAAGACATGCTTGATGCGGATGGACTCACAATCATCTCGCCGATGCAGGAAGGCGTAGAGCACACCGCCAAGGTCACGATTGAGGCTAGGGAAGAGCGTAGAAACACTCTGTTCGTGATTCTCGACACACCCGGTGGTGTAGTGGAAGTTGTTGAACGCATCGTGCGGGTCTTGAGAGAGCACTACTCGGAGGTCAAATTCATTATTCCGGACAGAGCGATGTCAGCGGGGACTGTATTGGCTATGTCCGGCGATGAGATTATGATGGACTACCATTCTTGCCTTGGCCCCATCGACCCGCAGCTTGTACGGGACGATCGTTTAGTGCCCGCATTGTCGTATCTGGCTCAGTTCGATACTCTCATTGAGAAGAGCAAGAATGGCGCATTATCTACTGCTGAACTGATACTGCTGGAGAAACTTGATCTAGCAGAACTCCACCAGTTTGAGCTTCAACGCGATCTTTCTATTGAACTGCTGAAGCTCTGGCTTACGAACTATAAGTTCAAGGATTGGACCGAAACTGAAACTAGAAAGATCCCGGTCACCATACAGATGAAGGAGGAGCGCGCCAGTGAAATCGCTCGGCAGCTGAGTGATCACACACGTTGGCTAACGCATGGACGGGGAATCGATATGACGGCGCTTCGAAATGAACTCAGACTGAAGATCGACGACTTCGGCGAGAATCCTGAATTGAAGAAAGCTGTCTGGGATTACTTCTGGTTTTTGCGGGATCACATGCTTAGGAACGGTATCACCTCGTTCGTTCACACACCTACGTTCTTCTAAGTCGCGAAAGGACGGACAACAATGGAACAGGAACATCTGAATGAGATCATCAATCACAACCCCAACATCGATCGAACGGCTCTTGACCGCAGTCGTCAAGCGGCCAAGCAGCTTGAGGATGTGGGAATCAAGCTGGGTGGTTACCGTCTAATGCCTGCTCTCGGCGGCGTGATCATCAAGCACTCAGAGTGCCTTAGCGGGCAGCGCACTAGCGGTAACCAGCAGGGGTCATATTCTCAGACATCGACGAAATTCTGACCGGCTTAGATCAGCGTCGTGTGGCCGGGTTTTGGCTTCCGTGTGGCTGCCGGGGCCTTCTTGGCCTCGGCCGGTACGGGCAGCACTTCGGTGGCGGTGAGGTCCTCGACGGTGATCTGCGGGCCGTCGATGATCGCTGCTAGCAGTTCCGACTGCTCGGGCTCCAGTGCTACGAGCGCGGTGAGGGCGTTGAGGATGTCGAGAAGCTCGATGTCCCACTCGGGACGCCAGCCGTCAGGTGCGATCGACTCCAGCGAGTCCGGGTCGCGGGTACCCGTTGCGGCCCTCCGGTAGTTGAACCAGGACCTGATGACGTTGGTGCCGGAGACTTCGTAGCCGTACACGTCCGGGGCGACGTTCTCGAACGCCCCGTCGCCGATGCGGAGTTCGCGCCGCTCAGCGTCGTAGGAGAGCGTACGGTTGCGGGTTCCCTCGCCCGTCTCGTGGCGCAAGCGAGGTCCGTTGTCGAGGCGAACCCGTCCAGCAGGGCGGCCATCGTCAGTGTCGACGTACCGTTCCCCGAACGTGTGCGCCCAGACGACCCGCCGACCGATCCCGACCGCCATCGACCAGTAGTCGTTGTCGGCTGTCAGGGGCACTCGCAGGCCCGGCGTGTACGGCGAGACCTCGTTGAGCCAGGCCGTGTAGGCAGGGTGGGCGCACACCCCAGCGATGTAGGCGAGCAAGTCCTCGGGTGCTATCTCCGTGCCGAGCAGCCCCCCAAGATGGTCGAGCAACTTGGGTGCGACGTTCGCGGTCGTGGCGCCGTTGTCGCGCCAGAGCGGGAACGCGCGCCCGCCACGTCCGTGGTAGTGGTGCAAGCCGGGCAGCAAATGGGTGAACGTGACCGCCGGCCCGTTCTCGGGGTGGTCGTCCTGGATGCACGTCAGGTGGATCTGCCGGTCACTGCGCGCCTCCCATAGAGGCGGGCGGGGCACGTCGAGAACCCGTCTGTCGGCGATGATCCACTGACGGTCGAGTGATCGCCACGCGAAGCGGACCGGCGTCGGACACGGATTCCTCTCTCCGGAGATTGGGGTGGAGGCGTCGTACGGGCAGCCGGGAAGGTTGGCGTTGAACTTCCGGTGGATCGTCCTATCGCGGGTCTCCTTGAACAGGGCCTTCCTTCTTTCTTCATCCGCCTCTGAGACGAGTTCGCTCCAGCGTCGGTTGAGGGTTTGCGAATCCTGGGCGGTGGGCCACCCGCGGTTGGCCAGTACTCCCGGAGTAGACCAGGGAAGCAGGTCGTGAATCGACGGGCAGAAGCGCCAGACATCCTCACCAGCGGGTTTGAATGGCGCTCGCAATCTCCGAGGGCACCGAGCCCAGCCGAGCGCCCCATTGCCGCCGATGGCGATGGTCTCCAGTTCGGCGAACTTGGCGTTGCGGGTGCCCGGCGCGACCTCTCTGAACCAGACTGTCGCCGGTGTCTCGTCGGCCTCCGGCGAGCGGACTGCGCAGACGACGCTGATTTCGTGCTGGACACCTTCGAACATCCGGGTCGGCACGTCCGGCTGGTGGCCCTCGGGAGACAGCGAGACCACCCAGATCTCCGAGCACCGCTGCCGCAGCCAGGCGCGCATCTTCTGGAACCCGTCGCCGCTCAGCCACGCCGCGGTCGTGACGAAGCACACGACGCCGGGCGACTCCCCGCCGTCGTTGCCCGCGTTCTCGAGGACCTTCCAGGTCGCCCAGCGCCAGAAGTAGACCAGCAGGTTGGACATGTTGTAGATGTGGGCGGAGACGCCCCAGTCGGAAGGCGGCTTCCAATCGTCGAGGATGGGCGGCAGATCGGTGTTGGGATTCCCGCTCTCCACCCAGCCGCCGAGTCCCTTCGCTCGCTCCCGGTACGGAGGGTTGCCGATGGCGACCATGACGGGCGTCGTCGCCTTCAGGTGGTTGGCGGCGCGGCGTTCCCGGCTGATCGGCTCGTAGATCGACCCCAGCCGGACCTCCTCGGTGTAGGGGTCGGCCAGTGTGTCCGCCAACAGCACCCGCGGCGCACGATCCACGCCGTGGCGGCGGAAACGCGCTCCGGTGCGGAACTGCGCCACGCTGTACGGCCCGGTCTGCAGCTCGAACCCGACGAGCCGCTCAGCAGCGCCCCGCAGCGCACCGGCCACGGCCCCGGCGCCGTCGCGCTCCTCGACGGTGGAGGCGATGCGGTCAATGATCTGGAGCAGGAACGTGCCGGTCCCCACGGCCGGATCGATGACCGTCACAGACTCTTCAGCGAATCCCGAGGGCTGGCCGAGTCGCGTTCTGAGCACCTCGTCCACCAGGCGCACCATGAACTGCACCAGCTCGGCGGGGGTGTAGTACGAGCCCGATTCCTTGCGCAGGTCGGGGTCGTACTGGGCGAGGAAGTCCTCGTAGAAGTACAGCCAGTCGCCCGCGTCGTTCAGGAGCGCCGGGTCGGTGGCGGCGAGCAGCGCCAGCAGCGACTCGACGGCGGGCTCGATGGGCCCGATGGCGCTCTCGGCGCACAGCACCCGCAGCGCCGTGGGGATCAGGCCCGCCTCGGCGTCCAGCGCCTTGGTCGCCCGCGCCACCCGCTCGGCAGCGCCGGCCCCCGCGGCGGCCGGTCCCGCCCCAGCGGAGAGTCGGGCCGCGGAGGCGCCGTCCGGAGTTGTGAGGCGGTCATCCTTCCCGGCCGCCTCGCCGGGGCACGCGGCGGCTTCAACATCCCCGGAGAACTCGGCCCCGGCGTCGCGGTCGGCGTCGGCGGTCAGCGCGGCGCCTGCGGCGCGAGCGGCGATCAACCCGAAGGTGATGGTCTGGGCGTACGCATCGGCGAATTCGGCGTCGCTCGCCTCGGGGAACAGCAACGATCGCCAATCCTCGGCCACGGCTTCGAGGCCCTTCGATCCGCCGGACGCGAGGGCGCCGACGATCTGCTTGCGCAGCACCCGGCAGAGTCGGGCCGTGGTGCGGGCGAGTTCCTGGGCCGTCGCCGGGGCGTGCGCGGCGTCGGCGCAGAACGTGTCGATCAGATCAACCAGTTCGCCAGCGTCGATCCTGGCGCTCGTGATTCCCTTGCCCGGCGCGGTCCAGGCAGTCGCTCGGGCCACTTGCTGGTCGTCCTGCCACAGGATCCAGTCGATCCCGTCGCTGTAGAGCAGGTTCGGTAGGTGCCGCAGTTGCTGCCACTGGTCCAGGTTGTGGCCCGTGAACCCGTCAGGATCGACTCCCGCACCGGGTGCCTTGAGTTCGATGTGCCCCATGATGAGCCCACCCCGCATCACGGTGTAGTCGGGCCGGGCGCCCGCAACCGCGCCGGAAATCTCCCCGGCCAGAACCAGCTTCGGGTGCCCCAGATCCTCCGCGACGGACTCCACCAGAGCCTGGACCGGCGCACGCAGGTGATCTTCCAGAGGCACGCCGTCATTCGCGGCCGCTGCGGCAGCGACCTTCGTGCGGAGGTACGCATAGTGGCGCCCAGCGGTCTCGACAGCCGACGGCGTCTGGGAGGTCATGGCTTCAGGGCGGTCAGGGGGGCCACGGCTATCCCGTCGTCGGTCTGGTAGCCGTGGCCGAACGCGGTCACGGCGATGAGGCGGGCCGGCAGGCCTCTCAGCGCGGCCACTGCGAGCGCAGGGTCGGCGAAGTACCGCTCAGCGCTCCTGCGAAGGCGGGGGGACGACCTCAAGTGGGCCGACCAGGCCGGCAGCGGCTCGATCGCGAACATGCGGGCCAGTTCGTCCAGGTATGCGTGAATCGTGGAGCGAGCCGGCGGACCGTCGCCTCCGTCGGAGATGTCTGCAAGCAGCGTGGCGATTGTTGCGTTGGTCGCCTCTTGTCGGACATTCTTCACTTCACTTTACGGGAGTTTTAGACTTCATTTTTCGGGATTTCCGAACTACGTTTTTCGGAGAACTGAGACTCGGCGGATGTCGCGGAGGCTCGCGATGCCCCACAGGCCGGTGCTGTCGGTAACGGGTGGGCGTAGGTCGACTTTTTGGGTGTTCGCCACCCGAATTTTTGGGGTATCACGATTCTTTGCGCGTTTCGCCGCGCTCGGCCCCTGACTCCGACCGGCGGGGGGCGGGCTCGGGTGGCTGAAGCGTCAGCCCTTGCGGCCGATGCGGGCGCTGAGGACGTCCCGCAGGCTCACGATGCCGATCAGCCCCGTTCCGTCCACCACGGGGAGGTGGCGGAACCCTCCAGAGAGCATCATCTCCGCTGCCTCCTCGGTGTCGATCTCGGGGGAGCAGGTGATCGGCTCGGGGGACATCCAGCGTTCGATCTGGTCGACGGCCATGTCCCGTGCCTTGCCGGCGGCGCGCAGCACGTCGCGCTCGGTGAGGATGCCGCTGAGCATGGTGCCGTCCACGACGAGGACCGATCCGATGTGCCGACGCACCATGTGCCGGGCGGCCTCGGCCATCGGCGTGGTGCCCGGCAGGGTCACCACCTCGGTGCTCATGACCTCCCGCACCGCGACCATGTCAGCCCGAGCCGCCGGTCTCGTCGTAGCCGCTGCCGTCACCCGGCTGCGAGGGCGTGTCGAGATCCTGGTTGAGGCGCCGCCACAGGGCGCCGGCCCATCCCACCGTGTGGGGCCACTCGCGCCAGAAGGACTGCAGCGTGGCGGCGTCGATCTCGTCGGCGGCCTCCTCGGGGGTCACCTCCCGCGCCAAGGACTCCAGCAGGCTCATTGCGTCAAGCAGCTTCTCGGACGGGTCGGACATCGCTGGCCTCCTGCCGAGAGTCTGCCACATGAGCCCGTCGGCGGAAACAGCGCGGCGCGCGTGGTCCGGTGCTAGAGTTCAAGGCAAGCGGGAGCGGCGCCGGCGCCCTACGGGGCGGCCGTATTGGCATCGCCGCTCCCGCTCTGACCTTGGGCGTTACTCCAAGGCTGCGGCAACGCTAGTTGTTCGACCAGTCTTCCGGTACGTGGTCCGGCGGGCGCTCAGGCGCCGGCCGGCACCCAGGCGCAGTGGAACCCGTAGGGGACCCGGTTGGGGAGGGTCACCGTAGCGAGCGGTCCCGAACTGACGGCGTCGGCTGCCAGGATGACCACCTCGCTGCCGTGCCGCTCGGCGTCGTAGACGACGGTCAGCACGTAGCCCTCGTCCTCCTCGGCGCCGGCGTGGCGCGGCACGAACACCGCCTCGCTGGCGTAGCGGGCCGGTCCGAAGTGATGGTGCTCGCTGGTGTGTGCCACCAGGTCCAGGCGCACGACGCGGTGCCCGTGGGAGACGCTGCCGGTCTCCTCGTCCACCAGCGTGGTCACGTAGGCGTAGCGGTTGGGGCGCCCGAGGAGCCGCTCGTCGATGCGCGGGAAGTCGCAGCGCACGTCGAAGAGCGTCTCCTCGCGGACCGAGCCGTCGCCGAGCCCCAGGCTCCAGCGGTGCACCATGGCGGGCACGTCGAAGCGGTTCGAGGAGGTGCCCCAGAGGGAGTCGTAGCGGCAGGCGTCGAGGGTGATGCGCCCGAACATCTCGCAGGCGTTGACGGTGTGGAACACGTAGCAGGGGTCGATGTCGAACCACTGCACGTCGCCGCCGGCGCGGGCCATGACGCCGAGGCGGGCGCCGTGATCGGGGTCCCAGCGGTAGGGGAGCCCGCCGTTGGCCGCGGGATCCCACACCACCGGCAGGTCCATGAACACCACATGGTCGGACGTGACCGCGAAGTCGTGCATCATCACCGGCCGGGGCAGGTCGATCGTGGCGGTTCCGGCGAGCGTGCCGTCGCTGTCGAAGCGGAGATAGGTGAGCTGCGGTTCGACCTCGGAAGTGGCGAACGCCAGCATCTCGCCGGTGCGCGGGCAGATCTTGGGGTGAGCGGTGAGGTTGCGCACCGCGCCGCCGAAGTCGACGGGCCCGACGGTCTCCAGGTCGGAGGTGACCTCATACGGGCGGTGGCGCTCCTCGAGGGCCAGGATGCGCCCACCGTGGACCACCACGTTGGTATTGGCGGGCGAGTGGTCGGGGTCGTCGTGGTCGCCGTTGGACTCCGTCAGGCGGGGCGTGCGCACCCAGCGGCTGCGGTAGCGCACGGCTCGCCCGCCGCGCAGCAGCAGGCCGTGGAGCATTCCCTCACCCAGGAACCAGTGCGGCGAGTCGCCGCGGGGCGGGTTGGGGCCGGCATGGATCAGCATGCCGTGCAAGTCGGCCGGGATCCGGCCACGCACCGGCAGGTCGAAACCCTCGGTCTCGTCGGGGAGGGGGCCGTGGTTGCCCCGCAGCCACCAGGGCTTGCCCGCGTCCCCTGCACTCTTGTCGGCCACGATGGCGGGATACTAGCGACGTGCGGTGGGGCGCGCACCGCGCCTCGGCACACGCTGTCTCACCCGGCGGGACTGTCCGCCGGGCCCTCGCGTCGGAGATTCCCGCTGCCGCCCGGACGGTCTCCCGTAGGCTCCGACGATGCTCCCTGCAGGCACCGGAGGGCGGCGCTGATGAGCCCGGCGGAGATCGTCGCCGCGGTGGTGGTGATGGCCGTCGGCGCCGCGGTCCAGGGCAGCGTGGGGTTCGGGATGAACGTCGTGGCGGCGCCGATCCTGATCCAGATCGACCCCGACCTGGTGCCAGGCCCGCTGCTGGCGGCCTCGCTGGCGAACACGCTGCTCATTGCGCGCCGGGACCGCTCCGGGATCGACCGGTCGGCGCTGTCGTGGGCGCTCCTCGGGCGCGTGCCGGGGGCGGCGCTCGGAGCCTTCCTGCTCGTGGAGGTCTTCTCGGAGTGGGGGCTGTCGGTGTTCCTGGCGTCGGTGATCCTGGTGGGCGTGGCGCTGTCGGTCACCCCGGTCCGCCTGCCGCGCGGCCGATCGATCGTCGCCGTCGGCGGTTTCGTGTCGGGTGTCTCTGGAACCTCGACCGGTGTGGGCGGTCCGCCGCTGGCGCTCACCCTGCAGCACGTGGAGCCCCGCCGGCTGCGCGGCACGCTGTCGGTCTACTTCCTCCTAGCGGCGTCCCTCTCACTGGTGTTCCTGGCCGCGTGGGGGGAGTTCGGCACGACGCACCTGCTGGCAGTCGCGGTGCTTGTGCCGGGGCAGATCGTCGGGTATCTGCTGTCCGGGCGGCTCGTGGGGGTGCTCGACCGCGGCTACACGCGTCCCGCACTGCTGGCGATCTCAGTCGCCGCGGCTCTCAGCCTGCTGATCCGCGCCCTCCTCTGAACCGCCCCCGCCGGCGGGCGCGTCAGGTCCGCTCGTCGATCTCGGTGGGCCGCACCGAGCGGTTCTCGGCCGCAGAGAGATAGGCCGCGTGCACGAGGCGCAGAGTGTGGAGGTTGTCGCGACCGCTGGTGGGCGGCTCGGTGTCGTCGTTGATCGCACTCATCAGCGAGGAGATCGGCCCGACGAATCCCTCGGGGATCCAGCGCCCGGGCAGCTCGGTCTCGAAGCCGCCGCCGGGGTCGTCGTGCGCCGACCAGCGGACGGTGTCGGCGCGGCCGTGGGGGTAGTCGTAGGAGAGCCCCATCGTGCCCGAGGTGACGCCGTCGGTGCCCAGGACGCGCACCCGCCCGAACACGTCGTCGCTGACATCGTTGTGATCGACAGCCACGAAGGCCTGCAAGCCGGAGGCGTAGTCGAGGACGGTGACCGTCTGCGTCTCCGCGCTCGGCGCCTGCGACGGCTGGCGGGTGTGCCGGCTCGTGACCCACTCCGGCTCGCCGTGGGCGCCCAGCAGGAACCGCATGCCGTCGAGGTAGTGGATGCTGTGGTACATGACCTCCAGCTGAGGCACCTTCATCAGCCAAGGCCAGAACTCCCACGGATTCACCAGGGATTCGTGCACGAACGCGGCTGTGGGCGTGCCGATCCGGCCCTGCGCCATCAGCGTGTGCATCGCCCGGATGACCGGGCTCCAGCGGTACTGCTGGTTCACGGCCAGCTTGACCCCTGCCGCCTCGGCCCGCTCGACGATCTCGACGGCTTCGGCGAAGTCGTCCGACAGCGGCTTCTGGCACAGCAGGTGCTTGCCGCCGTCAGCCAGCGTGCGAACCAGTTCGAGTTGCCGCCAGGCGGGCACGGCGATGTCCGCGATCTCCACCGAGGGGTCGCCCGCGACCTCCGCCAGCGAGCCGAAGACCCGCTCGACGCCCCACTGCTCCGCCGTGCGCCGTGCCGCTGCTGGATCGATGTCGTAGCACCCCACCACGTTCAGCCCGTGCGACGTGTAGGCCGGCAGGTGCCCGTCGTTGGTGATCCCACCGCAGCCCACGATGGCGATGCCGTGGTCGTGGCGCTCGGGAAGCCACGAACGTGTGTCGAGGCCGAGAGCGGCCGGGTCGGGGGCGGTAGTGTCCATAGTGTAATTATATGTCAATCAGTACTATTTGGTCAATGAAGCGCACAGGAGGGGCCTGTGACTCAGTTCGAGAGAGCTCAGGCGATGATCGCGCGGTGGCGGAGGAGTCAGACGGGCGTGCGCTTCTCCGACCTGGCGAAGGTGTGCCGCCTATACTTCGGTGAACCTCGTCGCAGGGGTGGCCATTTGATCTTCCGAACATCTCTGAGGGGCACGCCGATCGTGAACATCCAGGACCACGACGGGGAGGCGAAGCCCTACCAGGTGCGCCAAGTCTTGCGGGCGATCGCCCTCAAGGAGAACCCAGATGGATGAGCCCTGCTACGAGTATCGCGCCTTCTGGTCCACCGAGGATGACGCCTGGGTTGGACTGTGTGACGGGTTCTCTCTGGTGAGCCACCTGGCACCCACCGAGGCAGAAGCGCTCGACGGCATCCGCTCTCTCGTGTCCGACATCGTGGACGACCTGCGCTCCGATGGTGAGCCGTTGCCGCGGGCGGTCCGCTGGGAGGAGCGGGAGGCCGCACATCTCGCCGGGCCGGCTGTTCGGAGCAACTGACCGCCTGTTCCGCGGCGGTCGCCCATCAGAGGAGTCGTTGGGGAGGGGCCATGAGCCAGGGAATGTTCGAGGGGCGCAACGCCTTCGTGACCGGGGCGGCGAACGGGATCGGCCGCGGCATCGCGCTGCGCTTGGCGTCTGCGGGTGCCGCGCTGGCGCTGAACGACATCGACGCCGCAGCCCTCGACGCCGTTGTCGCCGAGATCCGCGATGGCGGAGGGCACGCCGTGGGTTGTCCCGCTGACGTGTCGTCGCCCGCGGCGGTGCGGGCCGCCGTCGCCGAGGCGATCGATGCGCTCGGACCGCTCACGCTCGGCGTGACCTCCGCCGGAATCGTCGAGATCGTCCCCGCCCTGGAACTCACCGAGGAGGCCTGGGACCGGATGCTGGGCATCAACCTGAAGGGCACGTTCTTCACCCTGCAGGCGCTGGCCCGCCACATGATGGCGGGCGACGGCGGCCGTCTCGTGGCGATCGCCTCGATCGGCGCCAAAATCGGCCGTGCCGACGCCGTCGACTACACGGCGTCCAAGGCCGGCGTGTCGAGCGTGGTGCGGTCCCTCGCCCTGGCGCTGGCCCCGAAGGTGCAGATCAACGCGGTGTGCCCCGGCGTCGTCGACACCGCCATGACACCCAAGATCCACAAGGCCCGTGCGGAGAAGGCCGGGATCACCCCCCAGGAGTCGATCGACGCGCTGGTGGCGACGATCCCCATGGGGCGCATCCAGACGCCCGACGACGTGGCCCGGTCGGTGCAGTACTTCCTCAGCGATGCGGCCGACTACGTGACCGGGCAGGCGCTGAACGTCGACGGCGGGATCATCTTCCACTAGCTGGTTCCTCGTTCAGGAGGGCCGCCTGCGCGGCCCAAACCTGCGAGTCCGGCGATGCCGTGAAGCGGGCATCTCCCGCTCGCTTGGGGGGCGATGCCGCAACGGCTATACATGTCCCCGTCCGTGCGCCTCGTCGAAGGGGAATCAGCCATGCTCTGCGGCACCCATCACGTCGGTTTCACCGTGCCCGATCTGGACCGTTCGGTGGCGTTCTACTCGGCCCTGTTCGAGACCGAGCCGTTCATCAAGGCCGTCTTCGACAAGCCGTACACGGCCGAGCAGATCGGCTACCCCGGCGCCCGGCTCTACATCGCGCTGTTCCACATTCCCGACTCGACGGTGCTGCTGGAGCTGATCGAGTACCTGGAGCCGACAGGCGAGATGGTGGACGTCGAGTCCAAGAACCCCGGCACGGCGCACCTCTGCCTGTCCTCGACGGACCTCGCCGCGGACTTCGAGCGCTTCACCTCACTCGGCGCTGTGCCGCGCAGCAGGGGCCCGGTGACGATCACGCACGGGCCCAACAAGGGCAAGCGCGTCGGCTACTTCCGCGACCCCGACGGCATCACCCTCGAACTCCTGGAGGTCCCGCCGGTCGAGTGACCCGGCCCGGCGGCCCCCCGTGGTGCGCCCGCGCCCGTGTATGACCTGGGCGGACCGGTTGCACGTCCGGCGACGCCCCGCGGGCTCACCCGCGGTACAGTGATACCTGATGGATGACGACTTCGACTACCCGGCGGACCGCCTCGCGGAGCTGCTCGCCGCGGCGGAGGAGCCATTGCCGCCGGACCGCGAGCTGCGTGAAGCGCCGCCGGAACTTGTGGAGGCAATCCAACGGTCGGCAATGTTGTACTTCGCGGAGATGCCGGAGTCCGAGCAGGTGTACATGCTTCGGCGCCTCCCCGCCGCAGAACGCGATGCCATGCTGACCGACCTGCCGCCACCGGTGAGAGATCGTCTCGAGCCACAGCTGTCCGCCGGGCTCGCCGTGGAGACTTAGCCGCCCTTGGAGCTTGACCGGCTTCAAATCCTTGAGGCGGCTCGCAAACACGGTGAAGAGGATCGCGACATCGTCCCTGCGATTCGGTTTCCGCTGAGATCCATCGTCGGTTGGCCCCATGAGGACGCTATAACGCTTGTCGGATTGACGCTTGACGGCCTTCCGATCGAGGTCATGATCGATGTGACCCGGGAGGACAGACCGGTCGTGTTCCACGCCAAGAGGATCAACGAACGGCGCGAGCGCGAGTTGTTCGGTTGGCACCGGTAGACGCCTACAGGCTCCAGACGTGGTCGAAGGGCTTGGGCCAGCCGTGCTCGTCGGTCACCTCGACGGTGATGAGGTCGGCGAAGTGCTCCTCCCAGCGGGCCCCGGCGGCGCTCTCGTTGTAGCGGGCCGCAGCGGCGGCGTAGTCGTCCACCTCGATGAAGCTGACGGCCACGTCGCCCCAGAGGTAGATGTCGTAGCGCCGGAAGCCGCAGCGGCGCAGCAGTTCCTCGATCTCGGGCCACACCACGGCGTGGCGCCGGGCGTACTCGGCCGCGTCATTGACCCGGAAACAGTGGCTGAGCCGCACCGGCTCCGGCCCGTCAGCCACGGGCGAGGCGTCCGCGCCGCCGCTCGTCGTACAGAACCGCCAGGAGCAGGGCGCTGCCCTGCGCAACCCGCTGATACTCGGGCTCCGCACCCGACTGGATCAGCCCGGTCAGGAGGCAGGACAGGAACAGTACGCCGAGGAAGGTGCCCAGCAGACGGCCCCGACCGCCCAGCAGGTAGGTTCCTCCCAGGATGACGGCGGTGATGGTCTGCAGCTCCAGTCCGATGGACGACGACGGGATGCCGGTCCCCAGCCGGGTGGCGTTGACCAGCCCGGCGAGGCCGGCGAGCATGCCGGAGACTCCGTAGAACACCAGCTTCCAGCGGTTGACGCGCACGCCGGCGAGTGCGGCGGCGCGCTCGTTGGACCCGATGGCGTACATGTAGCGCCCGAAGCGGTAGCGCGGGATGATCAGGCCGAAGACAACGAAGGTCCCCAGCAGGATCCACACGATGTAGGGGAGGCCCGCCGCGCTGTGCTTCCCCAGGTTCTGGAATCCCTCGTGGTTGACGGTGATCTGCTTGTTGTCGGTGAGGACGTAGGCCAGGCCGCGCACGACGGCGAGAGTTCCCAGCGTGGTGATCAGGGGGTTGATGCGCCCGTAACCGGTGATGGCGCCGTTCACGACGCCGATCAGCGCGCCGATCGCCAGTGCCGCCAGCACGCCGACGACAAGGGGGCCGCCGTTGTCCACCACCCACGCCGACCCCACGCTGGCCATCGCGGCGACCGACCCGACCGAGAGGTCGAAACCGCCGGCGATGATGACGATCGTCTCGCCGACGGCCGCGATCCCGATGATCGTCATCCGCTTGCCGATCTCGATGAAGTTGCTCTGGGTGAGGAAGTGTGGGTGCGCCGTCCGCCAGAAGACCAGAATCTCGACGCTGAGGATCATGAAGAGCCCGGGGCCGACGTCGCTGACGGTGTCGCGGACCCAGGCGACTCCCCTGGTTGCGATCCCGCGGGTCCCGCGGGCCGCCGCCGGCGACGGTCCGCCGTCGGGGCTGTGCCGGCCGCCGGCCCGATCGGTCACTGAGTCACCCCCACGGCCGCCTCGCTCATGAGGCGCACGATGCGGGTGGTCATGTCGTCCATGGAGTGGCTGGCAGCGTCGAACTCGTCCACGATCCTGCCGTGGACCAGCACCCCGATGGTGTCGGCCACCTGGATGAGGTCGGTGAAACGGTGGCTCACGAGAATCATCGACACGCCGCGGTCCTTGAGGGCAGCGATGAGCCGGTTGACCACGTTCACCTTCTCCACCGACAGCGCCGCCGTCGGCTCGTCCATCAGCAGGATCCGGGGGCTGAACTCCAGCGCCCGCGCCACGGCCACGAGTTGGCGCTCACCGCCGGACAGCGACTTCACCTTGCGGTTCGTGGGCATGGGGCTGCCCACCGACTCCAAGACCGCGGCCGCCTCGGCGTGCATGCGCTTGTGGTCGAGGCGTCTCAGTCCGGGGCCGCGGCCCTTGTGGCGCTCTCGCCCCAGGAAGATGTTGGAGGCGGCGTCGAGGTCCTCCGCCAGGGCCAAGTCCTGGTAGATCATCTCGATGCCGGCGAGACGGGCGTCGAGGGCCGTGTGGAAGTCCGCCGGCTCGCCCTCGAGGAGGATCTGGCCGGCGTCACGGGGATGCACGCCGCTGAGGATCTTCAGCAGCGTGGACTTGCCGGCGCCGTTGTCGCCCACCAGCCCGTAGCAGCGGGAGGTGGGGACCGACAGTGACACGCCCTTGAGCACCTCGACGGGACCGAAGGACTTCTCGATGCCGTTCAGTTCGATGGCGTTCGTCGTCATGGGGGCTCCCCTGATGGCAACCGGGGCTGCGCCGCGGGATCGCTCCCGCGGCGCAGTTGATTCGTCACCGCTACCCGCCGGAGGTTACGGCCCCAGGTCGTGGATGGGGAAGCCGGTGTTGTCGTAGTACTGGTCGACGTTGTCGCGGTTGACCCAGACGTGGTCGATGTGGATCTCCTGTGGCACGGCGCGCCCGTCGAGGATGTCGATGAGCGCGGCCACGGCGTAGACGCCGTAGAGCTCGGGGAAGTACGCCACCGAGCCGAGGTAGCGGGTCTCCGAGGCGGGACCCTCGTGGAGGCGTTCGATGCCGTTGGGCTCGGCGCCGTGGCCGGCGGCCACGCCGCTGCGCCCGGCCTGCTCCATCGCCCTTGACATGGGCACCGCCACAACATCGTCGAGGCTGGTCGCCAGGACGTGCTCGGCGCCGGGGTTGCCGGTCAGCCAGTCGGTGGTGGACTGCAAGCCGTTCTCGGGGCTGCCGTCCACGTCGATGCGGCTGACGGGCACGTCGCCGCCGCAGACGGCCTGCACGCCGTCGGCGAAGCCGCTGGTGCGCAGATCCGGCGCCTCACCGGCGGTCAGGTTCTGCGCCAACAGCACGTGCACGCCATCGCAGTTCCACGTTTCCAACGCGTACAGGCCCGTGTTGATGCCCGCCAGGGCGCCGGACACGTAGTTGTTGGCGCCGAAGAAGATGGCGTTCGGGTGCCACACGTCGATGGTGACCACCGGGATGCCCGCGGCGTCGAAGACCGCCATCGAACTGTCGGCGGCCTCGCTGCGCCAGTTCCCGAACACGACCGCGTCCGGGTCGGTCTCGGCGACCGTCTCCGCGCACGCCAGCGCCTTCTCGGGGTCGAACTCGCTGTCGCAGATGGCGCCCACGTGCACGCCCGAGGCCGCGGCGGTGCTGCGGATGGAGTCCTCGATGTACTGGGAGAACTCCAACGCCGCCCAGCCCGACACCCAGGCGATCTCATAGTCCTGGCTCGCCGAGCGGATCGACGGGTCGAACGGCGCCGCCGGTGAACCGCCGGCCTCGAAGGCAGCCGTGTCGAAGTTGTAGGTCCACGGGAACACCTCATCAGGCGGCAACGCGCCCAGGATCCCCCCCGCGGGACCCGGCATCGCATAACCCGTGCCGCCCACGTTCAGGGTGAACGGACCACCCGGCGCATCCGACGGACCACCCGCCGGCGCGCTGGGGCCGAGGGCGTGGATGGGGAAGCCGGTGTTGTCGTAGTACTGGTCGACGTTGTCGCGGTTGACCCAGACGTGGTCGATGTGGATCTCCTGTGGCACGGCGCGCCCGTCGAGGATGTCGATGAGCGCGGCCACGGCGTAGACGCCGTAGAGCTCGGGGAAGTACGCCACCGAGCCGAGGTAGCGGGTCTCCGAGGCGGGACCCTCGTGGAGGCGTTCGATGCCGTTGGGCTCGGCGCCGTGGCCGGCGGCCACGCCGCTGCGCCCGGCCTGCTCCATCGCCCTTGACATGGGCACCGCCACAACATCGTCGAGGCTGGTCGCCAGGACGTGCTCGGCGCCGGGGTTGCCGGTCAGCCAGTCGGTGGTGGACTGCAAGCCGTTCTCGGGGCTGCCGTCCACGTCGATGCGGCTGACGGGCACGTCGCCGCCGCAGACGGCCTGCACGCCGTCGGCGAAGCCGCTGGTGCGCAGATCCGGCGCCTCACCGGCGGTCAGGTTCTGCGCCAACAGCACGTGCACGCCATCGCAGTTCCACGTTTCCAACGCGTACAGGCCCGTGTTGATGCCCGCCAGGGCGCCGGACACGTAGTTGTTGGCGCCGAAGAAGATGGCGTTCGGGTGCCACACGTCGATGGTGACCACCGGGATGCCCGCGGCGTCGAAGACCGCCATCGAACTGTCGGCGGCCTCGCTGCGCCAGTTCCCGAACACGACCGCGTCCGGGTCGGTCTCGGCGACCGTCTCCGCGCACGCCAGCGCCTTCTCGGGGTCGAACTCGCTGTCGCAGATGGCGCCCACGTGCACGCCCGAGGCCGCGGCGGTGCTGCGGATGGAGTCCTCGATGTACTGGGAGAACTCCAACGCCGCCCAGCCCGACACCCAGGCGATCTCATAGTCCTGGCTCGCCGAGCGGATCGACGGGTCGAACGGCGCCGCCGGTGAACCGCCGGCCTCGAAGGCAGCCGTGTCGAAGTTGTAGGTCCACGGGAACACCTCATCAGGCGGCAACGCGCCCAGGATCCCCCCCGCGGGACCCGGCATCGCATAACCCGTGCCGCCCACGTTCAGGGTGAACGGACCACCCGGCGCATCCGACGGACCACCCGCCTCAGCCGGCGGCGCAGGCGGGGGCGCCTCGGGCGGGGCGGCCGGCTCCTCGGCCGGCGGCGGCGGCGTCGGAATGGGTGCCGCCTCCTCGTCATCACCGCACGCGGCGGCGATGAGCGCCACTGCCAGGGCAATGGCCAAAGGTCGTAAGAGCTTGCGGAGCGTCATGGGTTCTCTCCTATGTCCTCGGTGCGGTCGGGGAGGCGGCGACATGCCGCATAGGTCGCGGCACCGCTCGGTGTGGACCCGAACCTCCCCTCTGACGGAACGGCCGCGGTGAGACCGGCACCGTTCCGCCGGAGCACTGTAGTGCGCTCATCGCTCGCCGGTCTACTGCTTCGGACGCCCGTCGCCCTCGGACTGCTCGCCGCCTTCGCCGTCGGAGCGGTTCGATTGGGGGCACGGGGCGCGGCGCGCGTAGGGTTCGCCCATGCGCATCAAGGCCGTCGAGGCATTCCCGCTGCACTATCCCGAGCCCCACGACAGCGACAAGAGCCGCTACGTCACCATCGCCAGGGTCACGAGCGCCGACGGTGCGGTGGGTTGGGGGGAGTGCATCGCCCAGTTCCCCGAGGCCGCCCTGGCCACGAGGGTCGTCGTCGAGGAGGGTTTCGCCCCGCTGCTGATCGGCGAGGACGCCCGTGACGTCGAGCGCCTCTGGCAGGCCATGCGGGACCGCAGCTGGTGGTACGGCAACGGCGGCATCGCCAGCTTCGCCATCAGCGCCGTGGACATGGCCCTCTGGGACCTGAAGGGGCGGCTCCTGGACGTGCCGGTGTATGAGCTGCTCGGCGGCAAGCGCATGGACCGGATGCGGGCCTGCGCCAGCGTCATCTTCGACACCGAGGACCTCGACGCCACGGCTCAGGAGTTCGCCGACTACGCCTCCCGCGGCTACACCGCCGTCAAGGGAGGCTGGGGCAAGAGTCCCGAGACGTGCTTCGGGCGCGACCCGAAGCGGGATCTGGCAGTCGTGTCGACCATCCGCGAGGCCGTCGGCCCCGACATCGACGTGATCGTGGACGTGGGCACGCATGTGCGCTGGACGCCGTCGCACGCCATCGCCATGGCGCGGGCCTTCGAGCCGTACAACCTCTACTGGATCGAGGAGCCGCTGCCGCAGGACGACATACAGGGCTACGTCCGCCTCCGGCAGGCCATCCGCACGCCGGTCGCCACCGGGGAGAAGGAATGGACGCTGCGGGCTTTCAAGGAGCTCATCGAACTGGGCGCGGCCGACATCGTCATGCCCGATCCCGGCAAGGCCGAGGGCGTCACCGGGTTCCGCAAGATCGTCGAGTTCGCCGACGCCCACAGCGTGCGCTTCACGCCGCACTCCTGGTCGAGCGCCATCAACACCGCCGCGGCGGCGAACCTCTACGCCAGTTTCGACAACGGTGTGGTCTTCGAGCTCAAGCCCAACCCGTCACCCATGCAGTACGAGCTGGTGGCCGAGCCCATCGAGCAGGAGGGCGGCTGGGTTCCCGTCCCCACCGGGCCGGGGTGGGGTCTCACCGTCAACCAAGAGGTGATCGACCGCTACCTCATGCGTTAGCCCTTGAGGGCGTCGCTCAGTCTCGACGGTGAAGGCGGCCCAGATGGCCCAGTTGGCGGCCGCCGGCCAGGACGAATCACTGTCGGGGAGAATCCACTCCTCGAGGATCAGCAGCGGAATCACCCCCAGCGCGGCGATTAGCACCGGCAGCGCCATCCGCTGCTTCAGGACCCTGCCCCGATCGGTCAGCACGTCGCTGAGGTCGCTCGCAGCGATCTGCACCACCAAGCGCGGCCCGTCGGCGCCCCGGCGGTCGGCGGACTTCGGGCCGCTCCCGGCCGATGTCGGGCCTTGAGCGTCCAAGTCCACGATGCGGATGCTAGTAACGGCCGGTCCTGCGACAGGGTCTTTGGGGCCAGGGCCCGTCAGAGGCCCCCTCGTCGAGCCGGCCGATCACCTAGGCTCCGGTCATGACGGTGGTGGCGCCGACGGGAACGCCGACACGGGATGACGCTGTCGTCGCGGGCGCCGCGTTGATCGCCGCCGGCGCCGAGGAGGTGCTGCTGGTCGGGTCGGTGGCCCGCGACGAGGCCCGCCCCTACAGCGACATCGACCTGGTGGCGATCTTCGCCGATCTGGACTACGCGCAGCGCCATGCTCGCCGGCTCGAGTTGGAGGCCGCCGCCGGCGAGGTCGTGCCCTGGTCGGTGCAAGTGCACGTCACGGACCGACCCGAGTGGCGCGCCCGCGTCAAGCGGGTACCGGCGTCGTTCGAGAGCCGCGTCGCCGGCGGCGCCGTCGTCATCGCCACCGCAAGCGAACGCGGCCTCGTCGACTGGGACAAGGAGATGGTGCTGCCCATGAGCGACGCGCAAGAGGCCCTCCGCCAGTTCGACCACTGGGTCCTCCCGAGGTTGGAGGACCTCGCCCTGTCGACCCTCCGAGCGCCCAAAGAGGCGGATCCACGCCGGGATGTCGCAACGCGCGAACGCCACCGCCTGGAGCGGATGGTGCGGATCTGCACACACGCCGCGCTCACCGTCGAGACCAGCCTGAAGACCCTGGCCGTTCTCCTGAAGACCCCCACCCCGACCGAGAAGGAACTCCGCGACGCCAGGCACAACATCAGGAAGTGCCTCAAGCTCGTCCCCGCCCCGGCCGTCGCCGAGGTGAGCGCCGTCTTCGACGGCCTGAGCGTCGACCTGACGACGCTGTCGCAGTGGCGGGCCCGGGGCACCTACCCCACAGACATCACCGTCGAAGGCGAGATCGCCGACCGGCTCGCGCCGACCTACGCCGCCATGGCGCCCATAGTTGCCGAAGTTCTGGCCACTCGCCTGCAACAGGAACTCCCCTCCGGCCCCGTCCTTGACGACGCTGTGGCCCGCTGCCGCGAGCTCGGCGAGGAGATCACCGCCCGCGATGTCCGCCTCGGCGTCGCCGCGGACACCGGACTCAACCTCTAGCCGGCCGTCGTGGAGGCCGCAGGGGCCACCGCGCCCCGGGGCACGATGCGGAGGTCAGGACGGCCGAGCATCTCGGCCATACGCGTGACGTTCTGGAGGGCCGCGAGGCACCGAACTCGCGCAACGGTTCGGCGCCCGAGCGGGTCAAGACCGGAGTCGACGAGGTTGACCTGCGGGTGCCGCGTGATCGGGCGGGGACCTGCGACAGCACCGGCACCTGTCGGTTCGCGGCGGTCACCTGTCCGCGGCCTGCGGTGGGTCGGTGGGTGCGACCGGTCGGGGTCTGCCTTCGGCGGCTGAGGCGTAGGCGGCTTCGAGCATGGCCACGACGCGGGCGCCGAGGCGGCCGGGGGAGCGGTTGGTGCCACCGCCGATGACCTCGACCAGGTTGTCGAGCGGGCCCTCCTCGGGGTAGCTCGTGGAGTAGTCACGGCCGGCGGGCGCGGGCGGGCACGGGGGGCTCTCGGTGATCGAGCCGTCCGCCCGGTACATCACGAGTTGCTCGTTCATCACGTCGAAGAGGATGTGGCCGCCGGTGCCGTAGAGGCGGTACTCCAGCACCTCCTCCTGGGTGCGCACCGTCGAGCCGGTGGAGCCGACGGCGCCCAGGCAGCCCCCCTCGAAGCGCACGCTGAGGGCGCAGACGAGGTCCACCCGCAGGTCGTGGTTGTGCATCAGCGCGAACACCTCGGCGGGCTCGAGCCCGGTCATGTGCAGCAGCAGCGCGCCGGAGTGGGTGATCTGGGTGACCCCTTGCCCGCCGCCGGACAGCGCCGGATCGCTGTACGTGTCCCGCCCGGTGGGGTTGACCGTGTAGCCCATCTCGCCGGCGACCAGCTCCACGTCGCCCCGGTACAGCTCCCAGACGATGGAGGCGAACAGCGAGTGCACATAGAGGAGGTCCCCGATGGCGCCGGAGGCGATCCAGTCGCGCGCCCGGTCGGCCTGCTCGTTGTAGTGCCACGGATAGCCCACGATGATCTCCCGGCCGCGCTCGGCGGCGGTGCTGAGCAGTTCGCGGGCGTGGTCGCTGCGCAGCACCATCGGCTTCTCCACCAGGACGTGCAGACCTGCCTGCAGGGCGTCGCGGGCGATCTCGAAGTGCCGGGTGTGCGGCACCGCCACGACCACGCCGTCGAGCCGCTCCGCCCGGAGCATGTCCCGGTGGTCGCCGTACGTGGCGGGCGGGCCGAACACCTCGGCGGCGCGGCTCCGGTTCGCCTCGTCGGGGTCGGCGATGGCGACCAGTTCGGCCTCGGGGTTCGCGGCGATGGCGGGGAGGTGCGCCCGCGTCGCCCACCAGCCCGTGCCGATGACTCCGATGCGTGCGGTCATGGCCGCTCCCTTCTTCGATCGACGGGCACCGGTCCGTTGACGCTCTATGCGTCGGGTCCGGCGACGATTCCGGCGTCGTGCAGCCGGCCGATCTCGGCGCCCGACAGCCCGAGGCACTCGGCCAGGATCTCGTCGGTGTGCTGACCGAGACGGGGCGCGGGCGCCGGGTCGTCGAGTGCCGGCCCGCCGAACCGCAGCGGCGACCGGGCCTCCAGCACGGTGCCGATGCCGGGATGGGTCACGGGCGCGAACAGCGGGTTGGCGACCGAGCAGCGGGCGTCGTCGGCCACCAACTGCCGGAAGGTCTGGTAGGGACCCCAGCACACGCCGTGGCGGTCGAAGGCCTCGGCCACCTCGGCGAAGGTCAGCCGGGCGCACCAGTCCTCGATCACGTCGAATATCTCCCGGCGTGCCAGGAAGCGGTCACCTTCCGAGCGCGCCAGGTCGAGCCCGGTCTCCGACTCCAGGTCAGCCATCGCGTCGGCCATCTCGCATGCGGCGCACAGCGCCTGCCACTGCTTGGGGCTGATCGCCACGGCGATCACCCGCTGGCCGTCGGCGCAGCGGAAGTCCCGGCCCAGGGCGCCGTAGAGGTCGTTGCCGAGACGGGGGCGCTCGCTGCCCAGGATCTGCGCCTCGGCCACGTGGCCCAGTGCCGTCACCGCCCCGAGCGCCACGTCGGAGAGCGCCAGCGTGACGAGTTGGCCCTCGCCGGTCCGGGCGCGGTGGCGCTCGGCGGCCAGCAGGCCCAGCGCGGCGGTCTGGCCGCAGATCACGTCCCACGCCGGCAGGACGTGGTTCACCGGCCGGTGCCCGTCCGCGCCGACTCCTTCGCCGGCCCCCTCGCCGTCGGGTCCGCTGGGGGCGTGCCCCGTGACCATCGGGTAGCCCACGGCGCAGTTCACCGTGTAGTCCACCGCACCGGTGCCGTCGTGGTTGCCGGTGATTGCGAGCATGATGAGGTCATCCCGGCGCGACCGCAGCGCCTCGTAGCCCATCCAGCCCGCCGCCGGGAAGTTCGTGAGGAAGATGCCCGCCCCGGCGCCGGGCGCGCAGATCAACTCGCCCAGCAGCTCGCGGCCGGCCTCGGAGCGCACGTCTGCCTGCAGCGACCGCTTGCCCTTGTTGAGCCCGGCCCAGTAGAGGCTGGCGCCGCCGGGGGACAGCGGCCAGCGGCGGCGGTCGATGCCGCCGCCGATGGGGTCGAAGCGGATCACGTCGGCGCCCAGTTGGGCGAGTGTCATCCCTGCCGAGGGTGCGGCCACGAAGGCGGCGCCCTCCACCACCCGGAGACCCTCGAGAACGTTGTGCACCCCTGCACCTCCCTCCGCGCGGCGCGGACCGCCCGCATTGTGCCACCCGGTCGACGCTGCGGCCGCCCGACATCGTTCGCCGTCGACGCCTGCGGGCCGGCGAGCAATCCGCCCGCGGCAGCGGCGAAGCCGCTGACCAGGGTTCGGGCCTTAGCCGGGACGCCGGAACGGGTGCTCGGAAGCGTTGCCCCGCGTCTCCCGGCGTCCCGGCCGTGCCCCCTCTGGCCCCGATCGGATCAGGCGGGGAGACCCAGGGCCTCGAACGATTCGAGATCCTCGACGGCCGCCGCGGCCCTCCCCAGCCAGGTGTCGATGACCGTGCGGGGCGCGGCGCCGAGGGCCAGCGTGACGACGACCGCCTCGAGCGCGTAGGCGGCGTGGCGCCGGTAGGCGTCGCGGGCCTCGCCCAGGTCCAGGCGGGGCCCCCCGGCGGCGCGCAGCCGGCGCCGGTAACGGTCCAGCAGCAGATCCTCCGCCGAGCGGCGGTCGTCGGGCGCCAGCGCCAGCGCGCAGAAATAGGCCATGTCGCGCGCCCACTGCCCGGCTCGCACCATCTGCCAGTCCAGGAAGACCGGGCGGTCCTCGGCGTCGAACGCCAGGTTCCCCAGGTGGCAGTCGTTGTGGATGAGCGTGTGCGGCGGACCGGTGAGGCTCTCGTCGGCGGCCCTGTAGTGACGGGCGCACCGGAGCGCCGCGGCGGCCACCGGCGCCGGGACCTGCCCGCCCGCCAGCTCCAGCCCGCGTCGCACCAGCGGGAGCCGCAGCCACCTCCCCAGGGAGCGCTCCCGGTCGGCCTGCGCCGGCAGCCAGCCGCTGGCCGAGCCGCGCCGGGGGCGATCCCAGCCGTAGGCGTGCAGGTCGGCGAGCGCGTCGACGACCGTCAGCGCCTGGCGCGCCGTGCAGGCGTCACCCGATGCCGCCAGGCGCGCCCGGCCGGTGAGGTCCTCCAGCACGAGCATGAAGCGGGTGCCGTCGTGGCGGGCGTGGAGGCATTCCGGCACCCGCACGGGCACGGTCGCCGCCAGTGTCCGGTAGAAGCGCACCTCGCCGGCGGTGAGGCCGGCCGCCTCGGTGACCAGGCGCGTCAGCGGGCTGGTGGAGGGCGTCTTCACGAACACCGAGCGCCGCCGGCCGTCGGCGAGGTGTACGTCGGCCCTGAGGTGCCGCGTGGTGTGCGAGCCCTCCTCGAGGCGCTCGACCCGTCGGACCGCCCCCAGCGGGCCGTGCAGCGCCCGCCGCAGCCGGGCCTCGACGGGGTCGCTGCAACCGGCCGCGATGTCGGCGCCGACGCGGGCGACGGTGGCGAGCAGGTCTCGCACGGGTGCCCTCAGCGGACCCCGCGCCCGACGGTGCCCGTCGGCGTTCCGAGCCGCGGTCCGACCGCTGGGCCACCGAGCCTGTCGTACCGGCGAATCACCGCCCTCACGGTACCGCCCCGCCGCCCCCGGCGATGGCGTCGCCGGGCTCGCGGCGGATCCGGGCTCAGGAGCCGAGGGTCGAGATCGGCACCACGCACGCGCCGTCGGCTCGTTGGTAGGCGTGGCCGTCGGCTCGGGTGGGGGTCAGGTGGGGATGGCTTCGCTGCAGAGGGTCCGGTAGCCCTCGGGCAGGCGGGCGCAGAAGCCGCGGCGGCCGGCGTCGTCGGAGAACACGTCGCCGGCCCGGTAGATGATCTCCCACCAGATGGCTTTGTCGGCGGGCAGACTGTCGTCCAACGCATCAAACAACGGCATTATGCCGAGGTGTGATACGATAGACGGCATGATCCGAGAGAAAGTCCCCCCGAGGGAGCTTGCCGATTGGCTGATCAGCCGCGGGCGGCACTTCGTGACGACGACGGAGGTGGCCGAGATCCTCGGAGTCGATGCAACGTCGGTCCCGGCGAGTCTCGAGCGCGCCCGCGAGGCGGGCAAGGTGATCTCGGTCACCAAAGGAGGCTGGGTGCCCGTGCCCGCCGAATATCGCGCCGCCGCCGCCCCGCCACCCAGCCACTTCGTCCATCAGCTGATGGAGCACCTCGGCCATCCGTACTATGTCGGCTTCCTTTCCGCGGCAGCCGTCCACGGGGCGTCCCACCAGGCGCCGATGGTGTTTCAGGTGGTGACGCCGGCCCGACTGCGGGAACGGCGGATCGGGCGCGGTCGGTTCCAGTTCATCCAGCGTGCGGCAGCCGGGCAGCGTCCACGCTTGCAGCACAACGTCCCGACGGGCCGGATCTGGGTGTCAACGCCGGAAGTGACCGTCTTCGACCTTGTGGAGTCACCGAACGACGGTGCAGGTCTGTCCAACGTCGCGACCGTCATCGGCGACTTCCTCATCGACGGCATCCTCGACCCGCACAAGCTGGCATCGGTCGGCGCCGCCTATCCGGCCGCGGTCACACAACGGGCCGGATACATTGTCGACTCGATGGCCACCGAGGTCGGTGCTGAACTCGACACTGCGCCTCTCCGAGCGCTCGTCGCCCGCAGCCGCTATCGGCCGCTCTCGCCGGCCGGCGGCGGCCATCACGACCCGCGGTGGCATGTCGTGGCGAACACGAGGATCGAGCACGATCTGTGATCACCGAAGCCGACATCGCGCACTGGCAACGACACGCGCCGTGGCCGACACTCGAACAGATCGAGCAGGATCTCGTGCTCTCACGGCTGATCATCGAGATCGCCAACCATCCCTTGCTGCGCAACGAACTCGTCTTTCGAGGTGGCACCTGTCTCCACAAGGTGTGGCTGGACCGGCCATGGCGCTACAGCGAGGACCTCGGCTATGTCCGACGGACCGCCGGCGGCGTCGGGCAGACCCTCGACGCGCTGCGCGAGGTGGCTGCAACCGTCGGATTCGACCGCGTGCGGACTGACGTGCGCCGGTACCCGAGGATGCGACTCGACTCCACCTTCGCGGGGGGAGGGCGGATGCGGATCAAGATCGAGTTGAACACGTTCGAGCGCTCGCCCGCACGGCCGACGGTGCAGAGGACACTCAACGTCGACAGCCCCTGGTTCTCGGGCGCCGCGGACGTGCCGACGTTCGCACTGGAAGAACTGATCGCCACCAAGGTCAGAGCGTTGTTCCAACGGGCGAAAGGAAGGGACCTCTTCGACCTATGGCTTGGTGTCAGACGAGCGGGGGCACGGCCGGCCGACATAGCCGCATGCTTCGATTCCTACCGCCCCGACGGCTGGACGGTCGCCCGGGCGACCGCAAACCTCGACGCGAAACTGGTGAACCAGGACTTCAGGAGCGACATCGAGAAGTTGGTTGCTGATTGGCCCGCGGACTTCTCAATGCAAGCAGCGGGCGATGTCGCTTACACCGTACTGGGCTCGATCGGCAAGCAGTAGGTGTCGAGTTGTAGATCGTGTGGCACGACGCCCCGGACGGTGGGCGGGGTGGTTGCGGGGCAGCGTGGGTTGCCCCACCTCGGGGCGTCGGGGCGGCGTGGCCGGGGCTCGGGTGCGGGTCAGGTGGGGATGGCTTCGCCGCAGAGGGTCCGGTAGTCCTCGGGCAGGCGGGCGCAGAAGCCGCGGCGGCCGGCGTCGTCGGAGAACACGTCGCCGGCCCGGTAGATGATCTCCCACCAGCAGGCGGTGGCCTCCTCGCCGTCGCGCAGCAGCGAGCACATGGTGATGGCCTCGTCGGCGCCGGTGGTCTCCCAGAAGCGGTCCTGGGCGGCGCCGGTGAGGCACTCGATGCGGTCAGCGCCGGCGGGGGCGTGGCCGCAGAGTTCCACCGCCCCGGCGGGGTCGCCGCGGGTCTGGTTGCCCACGTCGCGGCCGTAGGAGGAGAAGCACAGCCGGCGGGCCTCGTCGCTGAGGGTGGCGCACTCGGCGGCCACCTTGGACATGTCGCCGCCGAACACCTGCCACATGTGCGAGGTCTGGTAGTAGTAGCAGTCGGCCCGGTAGCGCTCGGCCACCACGTCGCACGGGTAGTGCGGGTCGTCGGGGCGCAGGTACTCGGTGATATGGCCCATGGCGCCCGACAGCCCGCCCACCACGTTCTCCATGAAGATGCCCGAATAGCACGACGACCTGTCCTCGCTGCCTACCTCGGCGCCTTCGAGGACGTCGCAGAGCTCCAGCGCCTCGTGGATCTCGTAGCTGGTCCAGGCCATGAGGCCGTGGCCGACGCCGTGGTGGCACTGGTGGCGCACGAACCGGTTCGTGATCGAGCACAGCGCGGCCACGTCGGAGGCCAGCCGGGAGGTGCCACGATCGGCGAAGAGGGCCTCGGTGCTGCCGTGCAGGGCGCCCGCCTGGCATTCGTGGCCCGACAGGACGAAGGCCGCCGCCCCGAAGTGCTCGTAGGCGATGCGCCCCGCCTCGTGGGCGGCGTCGTGGCAGTAGCGCCCGGTCTCGATCTCGGTGGCCTTCAGGTCGGCCACCGCCGCGGCCGGCCCGTAGGCGGCCACGTAGTCCTCCAGGGCGCCGGCGTCGTCGAAGAGCGCCTCGCCGCCCGCTCCCGGCGGCGCCGGCGGGAACCGGATGTCCCCGGTCGAGGCCTGCAGCGGCTCGAGCGCCTCGGTGGGGCCGCCGGTGGCCACGATCAGACCGGTCTCGGCCGCGTCGATGTGGTTGTGGTAGCGCCAGTAGCCGTTGCGCCGGAACGTGAACGCCCAGCTCCCCCCGGGCGCTATGGCCTCGAGGGGGTCGAACTCCGGCAGGATCTCGTGGGTGGGATGGATGTTCGAGGCGGGCCAGGTCGGCACCGCCGAGTCGTTCACGAACACCACCTCGTCGCCGGTGGCGATGTCGAGCCGCTCGGGCACGAAGGCCCCGTCGGGGGTGTAGCGGACCGTCCAGGTGCTCGGCGCGCCGGCCCCGTGGGTGTGGGCGGTGCCGTCGTCGTGGGTGTGGAGCTCGCCGACGTCGGGTGCGGTCGCCGCCGCGGGCCCCTCGGGGCCCGGCGCGGACGCTGCGGTGGCGGTCCCCGCGACGTCCGGCGCGCCGGCCGCCTCGGCGCCGTCGTGGCCTCCGGGGTGGCTGTGGGTGTGTTCGTGGCTGTGGGTGTGGATGACGGTGACGGTCCCGCCGGCCTCGTCGGTCTGCACGTGGGTGTGCTCGTGGCTGTGTCGGTGGGTGTGGGTCTCGCCTATGGCGGGCGCAGCGATGGCCGCGGCTGTCGCCGCGGGTGCCGTGCTGTGGTCGTGGCTGTGGGATGCGTCGGCAGTGGCCGCCAGCGGTTCGGCAACCTCGGCGGCCGTCTCGGGATGCGGTTGGTCGCCGGCCGCGGCGGCGTCGGTGGCGGGTCGCAGCAGCAGGAACATCACCAACGCCCAACCGGCCAGGCCGGCCAGCCCCAGCGCGATCAGCGTGGAGCGGGTCCGGGACGGGTTGGTCGACTCCGGCCTCGTTGACTCCGGCTCCGTTGACTCCGGGTTGGTCGACTCCGGGCTCGTGGACTCCGGCTCCGTTGACACTCGTCGGTCTCCTGATTCACACAGACGGGCCCGCGCCCTCCGGTGCGGCGTCGCCCCCGTCCGGCCGCAACGACTCCGACGGCTCCGGCGGCGCGGGTATTCCCATCTGCGCGGCCGGCGTCTCCTGTGCGAGATCCCAGCCGGCGATGGCCTGCTCGATGGCCGCTGTCAGGTGGGCCGCCCGACTCGCCTCCCAGGCGGCGGGGCGCGGCGTCCCCGGGTCGGGGGAGACGACAGCCGCTCCGGCGGCGGTGACGTGTTCGGCCGCGAGCCTCCCCAACGCGCACGCCGCCGCGGCGAGGGCGTGCGCTGTGCGCGCCAACTCATCCAACGTCAAGTCAGGAAAATCCCCCGGATAGGCGCCCCGCTCGCGCCACTCGACAACCGCGGGCGCATTCAGGTCCCCCAGCGCGGCGACCGCCGCCGGTTCGAGCCACTCCGGAAGCCTCGCCACCAGCCCGTCCAGGCGGTGCGTGCGCCCCGGCGGCTCCTCGCAGTACGCGTGGACCAGCGACTTCAACGCGTTCTCCATCGCCAGATGTGAGTCGGCGCAGACGCCTCGCAGACGGTCGGCAACCGCAACGAGGTAGTGTAAAGCGTCTCGCCCCGCGAGCGCCTCCCGCTCGTTCACGTCGGGTTCGAGTTTGGCGCGCACATCGTGCAGGGCCTTGTTCGTGTTGCCCAAAGAACGGACGGCTTCGCCGAAGTCGCTGGTGGGCATACCGATCTCCTTGTGCCAGTTCACACCGGTCGCCGGTCGGTCACGCAACACGACCACGTCGCCGACGATGCCCGCCTCGAAGGACGTGCGCATCCCGCGGCTGCGACGCTGCCACTCAGGACGGTCGGTGACCCGCACCTGCACCGGCCGGCCCGCCGCCTGCGACGCCAACACTCCCAACTCCGCCTTGCGACGCCACCGCTCCGCATAATTCAGATCATCGAACATCGCCACCAGGTCGATGTCACTGTCGGCGCGCTGGGTGCCACGCGCCACCGACCCGTACAGCAACACGACCGGCACACCCGCCACGCCCAGCGCCGCCGCGGCGCGCGCCGCGTCCGCCATCGAAGGCGCCGAGAGCGGTGCTGCAACACGCACACCTCCAGCCTACGCGTGATTCAGTACATGATGAGGTGGGTGGGAACCAGCCGCCGTTCGACCGGATCCACCGCCAGCGCAAGGCCTTCCAGCGTGTACGCGCCGAGGAGCGGGGGAGCATGGTCGTCGCCGAAGACCACGGCCGTCACAACGCGCTCGCTGTCGATCTCCGCCCAGACCTGCCCGGAGTCCATGTCCGCCCGGCGTCCGTCGGCCAAGAGGAAGCGGCGCTATCCAGGCTCCGGCGGCGCGATTCGCACCGCGGTGCCAGGACAGCAACTCCCCTGTTCAGAGCCTATCCGCACGCCCTCTTACGGCTGGTTGTTCAGCGCTGCCCGCAGCGCCGCCAGTTCCGCCTCGGCGGCTTGGGCGCGGGCGACGGCGGCGTCGCGGTCTTGGCGCATTTCGGTGGGGTCGAGGAGCGGGTCGCCGGTTGTGGGGTCGCGGAAGCGCAGGCGTTGGGTTTCGGCGTGCAGGTCCAGGCCGAGGGCGCGGCTGTGGCCGATGAAGCGGCCAGCGTCGTCGACATCCACCGCAATGGGCGCCCAACGGTCGTCGGCGCGGCGCTCGGCCTGCAGAATCGGGGAGAAGAACTCGCCGCCGGTGGGGTCGAAGCGCCAGTACTCCTCCACGCCCATGTCCAGGTACTTCTGCGGCTTCACTTCGACGTCGGCGGGGAACGTCTTCTTGGAGGCGATCTCCAGCACGAACGCCGGCGGCGCGCCCACCTCCCAGACCCGGTAGCTGGCGACGTTCAGCAGCGATTCGGGGTCCACGCCGAAGCAGACGAACACGTCGGGGGCCGCCACCGCGCGGGGGTGGCCGCGCCGGTAGTAGATGTTGAGGTCCTGGCCCACGTAGCAGTCGCCGCGGCCGGCGTAGTGTTCGCGCAGGGCGCCGTAGGTCAAGAACCGCACCCGCGAGTGCAGATCGGAGTCAGGCACGCTGGCGGTGGCGGGGTACGCCACATCGGGATCCATCTCGGCCAGCAGGCTCATGTCCGCCTCCCCTCGCACCGGGCCGGCGGCCCGGTCGCCGCCCCGGCCCTGCGCCCAAGGTTAGCCGAACCGGGGCGCGACTGTCGGAGCCATTGATCATGAAATAGTATGATAACTTCTATTCTCATATTTCAATGGTCAGGACTATATGTCAATGACCTCGAAGGTCGACCGCGGTGCCGGACGCCCCGGCGGCGGGCCGTGGAGATTGGGCCGCGTCGGCGCGCGGTTCGGCGGCGAAGTCGAGGGTGTGCCGGACCGCCCGGCGGCGGGCCGTGGTGGTTGATGCGGTTGGCGGGCTTACGGACGCCGAGGCCCCGGCGGTGCCGGACGCCCCGGCGGCGGCGTCGGGCGAGGCAGGTTTGATGGGCCCGCCGGGGTCCAGCGATTCGGGCCCGCAGGGTGCCGCCGGCCTGCCCGGCCCGCAGGGCCCCACTGGCCCGCCTGGCACCAGGGGCAACCGGAACGTGTGGCTGGACACCGCAGCCACCTCCAGTGTGACTGCTGCCTATACCGGCGGCATGTACATCCAGCAGACGACGAGCGGGTCCGACACCACATGCACGGTCTATCAACTGACCGCCTCCAACACTTGGACACGGTTCGCCCAGTTCCCTTGCAACTGACCGCCTCTGACACTTGGACACGGTTCGCCCAGTTCCCCTGCAACCCGCCCTCCCCCTAACGGAGGAAGACGGGCGAGATCTGTCCGACTGGCTCGGGATTGCCGCACGCCATCGACTCGCATCGAGGGGCCTTCTCCAAGTGTAGCCGAATCGGAGACCATTCACGGGCCGTTCACCGAGGAGGAACTCGAGGCCGCTAGCCGGCGCATCGAATGGGGGCGCTCGTTCTCGCTGCCAGCGTCCCGAGTGGTCGGTTCGGCGAGTCGCGGGCTTGGGTAGTGTTCGTCGCGGTGTTCGGTGATCGGAGGCGATCATGGTCCAGCGGCGCGGCAGGCGTGCGGTGGCCGTTGTGCTGAGCGAGGTCGAGCGGGGGGCGTTGAAGCGTCGGGTGCCGGCGCTGCTCTTGGGGGCGCTGTTCATGACGGTGTCCTGCGGCGCGACCGATGGCCCGGCGGCCGGGGCCGACCCCCTCGGCGAGGACGGCTCGTTCATGCTGGCCCCAGCCGAGCCCGCCGGCGCGCCCGGCGCGCCCGTCGTCCCGCCGCACGCCCACGACGGCGCCGTCGAGGCCGACGGTGCCCACCTCCGGCGGGTCCCCGCCGATGCCGATCATGCCCACGACCACGAAGCGGCCACCGCGGCGGCCCACGCGCATGCCGGCGGGCTCGACGCCGGTGCGGTGCACGCCCACGGCGGTCTGCTCGACGCCGGGATGACCGCGGACGGTGCGACCGCAGGCGCCGCCGCAGCCGGCGGCGACGCCCTGGCTGCCGCGCAGCAGCGGATCCGCGACGGCCTCGGCCCGGCCGCCGCTGCCGGGGACCCGCCGCCGCCGGGGCCCGCCGACGGAAGCGGCGAGGCGCACACCCACGCGGACGGGTTCAGCCACACGCACGGGGCGGGCGCGCCGGCCACCTGGACGGTGCGCTACACAGCCGACGGCGCCTTCGTGCCCGCGCGGCTCGACATCGCCACCGGCGACGAGGTGGTGTTCGTGAACGACTCGGCCGCGCCCACCTGGCCCGCCTCCAACATCCACCCCAGCCACGAGATCCTCCCCGAGTTCGACCCCCGGGAGGCGATCCCCTCCGGCGGCAGCTGGGCGTTCACCTTCAGGCGCAACGGCTACTGGCGCTACCACAACCACATCCGGGCCGACGAGACCGGCCTCATCGTGGCTGCCGGCGGCCCCAGCGAGGCGCTGGCCCCGCTGGACCTGGCCGAGCCGGCGGTGAGCTTCGAACCGGTGCCGCCGGGCGCCGGCGGCGAGGCGCTGCTGGACGACCCGGCGGCGCTGGAGCGGTTCGTGCTGGCGCACGGGCCGGCGGCGGCGGTGGCCGAGCTGAAGGCCGTGGAGCTGGCCACCGGTCGGGACTGTCACGCCGCCGCCCACGAGGTGGGCCACGTCGCCTACGAGCACTTCGGCGCCGCCGCGTTCCGCCTCGGGGCCCACGACTGCCACTCCGGGGTGCTGCACGGCACCATCGAGTCGCTCATCGCCGAGCGGGGCACGTCCCGCCTGGCCGAGGACGTGGCCGTGCTCTGCTCGGCGGCCGGCAACGCCTTCCAGGTGCACCAGTGCTACCACGGCGTGGGCCACGGCCTGCTGGCCTGGACCAGCTACGAGCTGCCCGAGGCGCTGGAGCTCTGCGACCTGATGCCCGCCTACGCCGACCGGGACGCCTGCTATGGCGGCGCGCACATGGAGAACGGCGTCGGCGGCCTGAGCGGGCGCATGGGCCACACCACCGAGTACCTGGACCGCGCCCGCCCGCACTTCCCGTGCGACGTCCTGCCCGAGCACCACGTTCCGGGCTGCTACTTCTGGCAGACCAGCAACCTGTTCTGGTTCGGCTACGAGGCGCCCGAGGTGGCTGATCTCTGCTTCGAGGCCCCCGCGTACGCCCACGAGGCGTGCTGGTGGTCCATGGGGCGCGACCTCGGTTCGCTGCACCGCGACAGCCCGGTGACCGCGGCCTCGCACTGCGAACTGGCCGACAGCGTCGAGCACCTCACCGACTGCTTCCAGGGGGCGGCGCTGAGCCGCTTCACCGAGGCCGCCAACGCGGCGTTCTCGGCCGACCTGTGCGCCATCGCCGACGCCGACCATCCCCCGGAAGTGGCCGAGGGCTGCTGGGCGATGGTGCTGCGCGACGCCCCCCACATCCTCGGCGACGCCGCCGGGCGGCGGGAGTTCTGCGACAGCCTCACAACGCCGCTGCGCCGCGACGACTGCACCGCCGCGCTCGAACTCTGAGCCCCGGCGCCCCGCGGCTCAGCGGACCCTGCGCCAGACCGTGCCGTCCGGGGTGTCCTCGAGCTCGATGCCGAGTTCGGTCAGCTCGCGCCGGATCCGATCGGCGGTGGCGTAGTCCCGCGCGTCCCGCGCCGCCTGCCGCTCGGCGACGCGCCGCTGCACCTCCACCGCCTCCTCCCGTATCGCCCCGTCCTCGGAGCGGCCGGGCGGCAGCCGGCCGGGCGTCGCGTCGCCCGCCGTCGAGCCGGACGTGTCCCCACCGGGGGCGCCCGCGGCCTCCGGGGGCGCCGGATGGAGACCGAGGGCGCCGGCGAGGTCGCGCACGGCCGTCAGGGCGGCCGCCGCGTCGGTGGACCTCCCGGCGTCCAGGGAGACGTTGCCGGCGCGCAGCAGGTCGAAGATCGCGGCCACCGCGCCGGGAGTGCCCATGTCGTTGTCCATGGCCTCGACGAAGGCGCTCCGGGCGTCCTCGGCGGCAGCGGTCGGCGCCGTCCCGCCGACGTCGCCCAGCGCGCCGACGCGCCGGGCGAAGGCGTCGAGGCGGCCGATGCCGGCGGCCGCTCCGGCGAGCACCGCCTCGTCGATCTCCATCGTCGAGCGGTAGTGGGCCTGCAGCATCGCCAGGCGCAGTGCCCGCGGGTCGTGGGTCGCCAGCACCTCGGCCAGGGTGGCGAAATTGCCGGCGGACTTGGCCATCTTCTCGCCGGCGACGTTCACCATCGCCGAGTGCATCCAGAGCCCGGCGAAGCGGTGACCCGCGGCCTCCGCCTCGGCCCGCTCGTTCTCGTGGTGCGGGAAGATCAGGTCCGACCCGCCCCCGTGGATGTCGAAGCCGTCGCCGAGGATGCCCAGCGACATGGCCACGCACTCGATGTGCCAGCCGGGCCGGCCGCGCATCCACGGCGCCTCCCAGGCGGGTTCGCCGGGCTTGGCCGCCTTCCAGAGGGCGAAGTCCAGCGGGTCGCGCTTGCGCTCGTCCACCGCCACCCTGGCGCCGGCGCTGTCGCGGAGTTCGTCGACTCGGCGATGGGGGAGCCGGCCGTAGTCGGGGTAGCGGTCGACGTCGAAGTACACCCCGGCCCCGTCGATGACGTACGCCGCGTCCTTGCGCAGCAACTCCTCGACGAACTCGATCATCTCGGTGATGTGACCGGTCGCCCTGGGCCGCTCGTCGGGTTCCGCCACGCCGAGGGCACCCATCTCGCTGATGTAGGTCTCGGTGAAGCGGGCCGCCACCTGTTCCTCGGTGCTTCCCTCCTCGGCGGCCCGGGCGATGATCTTGTCGTCCACGTCGGTGATGTTGCTGACCATCCGGACGGTGAGACCCCGCCGGCGCAGGTAGCGGCACAACACGTCGTATGTCAGCGCCGTACGGGCGTGGCCCAGGTGCGGCACGTCGTAGACCGTCGGCCCGCACACGTAGATCGAGACCTCTCCCGGCGTGCGGGGCCGCAACTCGACCACGGCGCGGCGGAGCGTGTCGTACAGGCGCGTCACGGGTGATCAACGTACCGCCATACCCGCGGCGCGCAGCCGGTGAGGGTCGGCCGGCTCTTCGCCGGGCAGCGCGTCCGGTGCTCCGGCCGGGAGTCCGCGACGGCCCGCCGCCCGCTTCGCGCCCAGGGTCGCGGCGACGCCGGCGCCCGCGCCGACCCTCTGGGAGGGGCGCGGTACCCTCGCAGCGGGAACGGCACGCCGTCGGCGGTGGCCACCGACTGATCCGCACGGGATCGCCGGGCCGGGCGTGCCCCTTCGGCAGGGAGCACTGGTTGTACGACTTCATCATCGTGGGCGGCGGCTCGGCCGGCTGCGCACTCGCCAACCGTTTGAGCGCCGACCGCGGTTCTCGTGTGCTCGTCCTGGAGGCGGGGCGGCGCGACTGGCGCTGGGACGTGTTCATCCACATGCCCGCGGCGCTGTCCTTCCCCATCGGCAACCGCTTCTACGACTGGCGCTTCGAGACCGAGCCGGAGCCGCACATGGGCGGCCGCCGCGTCTACCACGCCCGGGGCAAGGTCCTCGGCGGCTCGAGCTCCATCAACGGGATGATCTTCCAGCGCGGCAACCCGGCCGACTACGACCGCTGGGCCGCCGCCGACGGCATGGAGTCCTGGAGCTACCGCCACTGCCTGCCGTACTTCAAGCGCATGGAGACGTGCCTGGCGGGCGCCGACGACTACCGGGGCGGCGACGGCCCGCTGGTCCTGGAGCGGGGCCCCGCCGCGAGCCCGCTGTTCGCAGCCTTCTTCGAGGCCGTGCAGCAGGCCGGGTACGAACTGACCGCCGACCTGAACGGCTACCGCCAGGAGGGCTTCGCCGCCTTCGACCGCAACATCCACCGGGGGCGGCGGCTGTCGGCGGCGCGGGCCTACCTGCATCCCGTGCTGGGGAGGCCGAACCTCACCGTCGAGTGCGGCACGCACATCAACCGCGTCGTCTTCGAGGGCGTCCGCGCCGTCGGCGTCGAGTGCAGCCGGCGCGGCCGCACGCGCACCGTGCGCGGCGGGCGGGTGATCCTGTGCGGCGGGGCGTTCGGTTCGGTCCAGCTGCTGCAGCTCTCCGGCGTCGGTGCGGCCGGCCTCCTGGAGCCTCTGGGCATCCCGGTCGTTGCCGATCGGCCGGGCGTCGGCGAGAACCTGCAGGACCACCTCGAGGTGTACGTGCAGCACGCCTCCAAGCTGCCGGTGTCGATGCAGCCGCACCTGCGGCGTCGGCGGCGCCCGTGGATCGGCCTGCAGTGGCTGTTCCGCCGGGGTCCGGGCGCCACCAACCACTTCGAGGGCGGCGGGTTCGTGCGCAGCAACCTCGACGAGTCCTACCCCAACCTTATGTTCCACTTCCTGCCGCTGGCGGTCCGCTACGACGGCACCTCGCCCACCGGCGGCCACGGCTACCAGGTGCACGTGGGCCCCATGTACTCCGACTCGCGCGGCTGGGTGCGGATCCGCTCGGCCGACCCGCGGGCCCGCCCGGCGATCCTGTTCAACTACCTCTCGACGCCCCGGGACCGCCGCGAGTGGCTGGAGACCGTCCGCGTCACCCGCGCCATCATGAGCCGACCGGCCTTCGCGCCCTACAACGCCGGCGAGCTCTCACCCGGCCCCGACGTGCAGAGCGACGCCGACATCCTGGACTGGGTGGCCCGCGACGCCGAGACGGCGCTGCACCCCTCGGGAACGGCGCGCCTGGGCCGCGACGAGATGGCGGTGGTGGATCCGGCGACGATGGGCGTGTGGGGAACCGAGGCTCTCAGCGCAGTGGACGCCTCGGTCATGCCGAAGGTCACCAACGGCAACATCTACGCCCCGGTGATGATGATCGCCGAGAAGGCCGCCGACCTGCTGTTGGGCAACACGCCGCTGCCCCCCGTCGACGTGCCGGTCTACGCCGGCGAGCCGCGACAGGGTCGAGCCGCAGGAGCCGCGCCTGGCCGCGGGGCTCAGACCTTGTAGCGCCCACACCGTCGGTGTCGAAGCCCGACGGTCGCGGCGGGGCTGTGCCCGGTCGCTCCCCTCAGACGTCGTAACGCTGGTCGACGTCGACGAGTTCCACCGGGGCGCCGAACGCCTCGGCGGCCTCCCGCCCGAACGCCGGAGCGTCGGAGCCGGGCGCCAGGTGGGTGAGCAGGAGCCGTTTCACGCCGGCCTCGGCCGCCATGGCCCCCGCTTGGCGGGCGCTCAGGTGCGGCGACGGCGGGACGAGGTCCCGGTGCAGGTAGGTCGCCTCGCACAGGCCCAGGTCGATCCCGGTGCCGAGTCGGGCGAACGACCAGCCCTCGCCGGTGTCGGCGGAGAAGGCGAAGGAGCGCCCGCCGCTGTCCACCCGGGGGGCGAGGGTCTCCACAGGATGGTCCGTGCGGGAGAACCGCCATCGCTGGTCGCCGATGACAACCCTGTCGCCGTCGCTGATGAGGCGCCAGTCCAGAGTGGGCGACAGATCGTGCGCCCCGGCGAGGGCGATGGCCAGGGCGTGCGTGCCCGCGGTCCCGTAGACGGGCATGGGCCCGCGGTCCAGGAAGTAGCGGCAGGCGATGAAGGCCATCGCCAGGTCCAACCAGTGGTCGGGGTGCTCGTGGGTGACGACGATGGCGTCGATCTCGGTGAGCGACCGGTGGCGCTGGAGGTTCGCCAGCGTGCCGGGCCCGGCGTCCAGCCACACCCGGGCGGTGTCGGACTCCACCAGGTAGCCGGTGCAGGCCAGGCCGGGGCCACTGTAGGAGCCCGAGCAGCCCAGAATCGTGACGCTCAGCCCCATGAACCCGCCACGCCCGCTGCCAGGTCCGCCGATCCGAGACTCACAGGTGAGCCACGGTAGCGGCATCGGGGCGAGGGGCGTCCCCGACGTAGGCTGCGCGGCACCCGCAGGCGCCCGCGCCTTCATCAAGGTAACCTGATCTGGTGCAACCGGTGATTCTGGGGAGCGCCCGCAAGCACGGCGTCTCCGATGAGGACATCCTGCATGCGTACCGCAACCCGATTCGCCTCTTCGATCTGGACGATGTCGTCATGGTCATCGGCCCGGATCGTGCAGCGCGGCTTCTTGAGGTCGGGATCGCTCGGCGTGAGGGCGTCCACTTCATCGTGCATGCAATGCAAGCTCGTAACAGATACCTGGAGTGAACAAAATGCCACGAACCATCCAAGACATCCTCGACCATGCCGATGAGGTGGCGGCGCGGTTGGAGGCCTACGAGCCCTGTGCCGCCGACGAGCGGCCTGTGGAGGAGTTCCTGCTGGAGCAGGCGGTTCTGGAGCGCGCCCGCGGCGAGAGAGAAGTAGCCGACGCGGTCGGGGCGGCGCGCGTCAAGGGTGTCACCTGGCAGCGCATCGGCGAGATTCTGGGCACTTCGCCTCAGGCTGCGCACCAACGCTATGGACGGGTGGTGGAGTCCGTGTGAGAGGCGCCCGCTGCCAGGTCACTCCGCACAGCGGCGGCTCCGGTCCAGAAAGTCGCGCAGCATCGCGGCGCATTCGGTGGGTTTCTCCAGCTGCAGGAAGTGGGTCGCGTCGGGCAGGAAGTCGTAGTCGACGCTCAGAATGTCGCTGAGATCGAGGGTGGGCAGGTACGAGTAGGGGATAGTCGGATCTGCGCCGATCACCTTCACGGGGCACATGATCTCGGTGAAGTCCACCGACACGGCGTAGACGTTGGCGTAGTCGACGATCTGCGCCTCGTACTCCCGCGGGCAACGCAGCTCGAATCCGTCCCCCTCGGAGTCCTCACGGAGTGTCGTCGAGGCCAGCAGTTCGGCTATCCCCGGCACGGCGCCGCGGAACGCCGGCATGAACTGCACGAGGTCGATCAGGGCCTGGCTGGTGGCGAACCGCGGCGAGCGGCGCCGCGTCAGCGCCGAGATCTGCTTGGCGGCCGTTTCGAATTCGGAGTGGCCCTTCCCCGGCTGGCAGAGGGGCGGGTCGAACAGCACGAGCGCCGAGTATCCGCTGCCTTTCGTCGGAGAGAGCAGGGCTGCGAGAGCCGAGACCGAATGGAGGACACCGGCCTTCGGCTTCTCCCCGAAGCGGTCGTCGATCGCCTCCAGGATGCTGTCGTGGTCACGCGCGAACGTTGGCACCGTGTGATCCCGCAGATCGCCCACCTTGTTCCAGCCGTGGTTCCGAAGGTCGTGGACGATGATGTCGAAATCGTCGGCGAGGAGCGACCAGAAGGGGTAGTAGAGGTCGATCGCGAGCCCGTTGCCGTGACTCAGCACGAGCCGCCGCCCGTCGGGGTTGCCGTGGCGGCGGACGGTGATGACCGTGCCGTCGTCCATGCGGGCATCGACGGTCTCGAGCGGCTCGGGGACGGCCCATGGCTTTGAGGAGTCGTCGGTCACCTGTCGGGTCCTTGTGCGCGGTTCTTCGTCGGGCGGGAGCTGTCCGCTCGCCGGGAGCGACTGGAGCGGAAGGTTACCGTGTGCCGTGCCGGCGGCGAGCGGTTGGAGAGCGAGCGGCCTGCCCGTAGGGGACTGCTGGGCAAAGCTCCCGACACCCCGAGACGTCATTTCGGCGAAGAGCCTGCCCCGGACTCGATCCGGGGCCGGAATCCAGGACCCGGCCACCCGACCGGCGCTGCCAGTGGATTGCTCAGCACCTAGGCTGTGTGCAGGTGTTGCGCGCCGAGGCTCTTGCAGGGACATCGAAATGAATGATCCGGTCGGCTGCGGCGCGGGTGAGAAGCCCCCGGCCGCCGAGCCCGCGGCCCGGAGCCGCCAGGGGCGCCCCTCCGAGCAGCCGGTCGCGATCGTCGGCATGGCCTGCAGGTTCCCCGGCGCGGATGGCCTCGAGGCGTTCTGGCGCTTGCTGGAGGAAGGGCGCAACGCCGTCACCGAGGGTGTTCCGGGTTCCGGTGCGGGGCGCGTGGGGGAGCTGTTCGGCGACGCCGTCGAGAGCCCGGCCTGCCGGTTCGGCGCCTTCCTCGACGGCATCGACCAATTCGACGCAGCGTTCTTCCGGATCTCGCCGGTGGAGGCGGACCTGCTGGACCCGCAGCAGCGGCTGATGCTGGAGACGAGCTGGCGCGCCCTGGAGGACGCGGGGATCGATCCGGACCGGCTGGCGGGCACGCGCACCGGCGTCTACGCCGGCATCAGCAACAACGAGTACCGGGGGCTCGTCACCGAGGCCGCCGACGTCTCCGACCCGGCGGCCGGCCTCTACTCGGTGACCGGCACGTCGTTCAACACGGCCATCGGGCGGGTCGCCTACGCGCTCGGCCTGCAGGGACCGGCGATCGCCCTGGACACGGCCTGCTCGTCGTCGCTCGTGGCGGTGCACCAGGCGGTGGTGGGCCTGCGGGGGGGCGAGGCCGACCTGGCGCTGGCCGGAGGGGTGCACGCCATCCTCTCGGGGCGCCTCTTCGAGATGCGCGCCGTGGCCGGGATGCTGTCGCCCAACGGCCGCTGTGCCACGTTCGACGCGGCCGCCGACGGCTACGTCCGGGGCGAGGGCTGCGGGATCCTGGTCCTCAAGCGGCTGGAGGATGCCGAGTCCGACGGCGACCGGATCTGGGGCGTGATCCGGGGTTCGGCGCTGAACCAGGACGGGGCCAGCGCCGGGCTCACCGTGCCGAACGGGGCGGCGCAGGAGCAAGTCACCGCCGAGGCGCTGCGCCGGGCGTCCGCCACGGCGGCACAGGTCGACTACCTGGAGGCCCACGGCACGGGAACGCCGGTCGGCGACCCCATCGAGTTGCGGGCGGTGGCGAACGTCTTCGGGCCGAGTCGTGCCCCCGAGCGGCCGCTGCTGATCGGCTCGGTCAAGACGAACATGGGTCATCTGGAGGCGGCTGCGGGGGTCGCCGGCCTCATCAAGGTCGCCCTGGCGATGCACCGGGGAGTGATCCCGCGGCACCTCAACTTCGAGACGCCCTCCCCGGAGATCGACTGGGAGAGGTTGCCGCTGCGGGTCACGTCGGAGGCGACGGCGTGGCCGCGTGCCGGTGACCGACCGCCCTTGGCGGGTGTCAGCGGGTTCGGTTGGTCGGGCACGAACGCCCACGTCGTGGTCGAGGGCCGTGGAGCGCCCGCCGCGAACGGTGCCGGTTGGCCCGCCGGCCCGCCGCGCCCTGTCGCCGTGCAGGTGCCCGAGGCCGTCGGCGACGGGCCGGCACCGGCTGGCGGAGCCCCGGATTTCGCCACCTGCGCGGCGCGGACCGAGCGCCTGCTGCCCCTCTCGGGTCGGACCCCCGGGGCGCTCCGCGACCTCGCGGGGCGCTACGTGGCCTGGTTGGACGAGCATGCCGCAGCGTCGGGGTCGGACGGTCCCGTCGACGGCGGGACTCTGGCCGACATGGCGTGGACGGCGGGTGCTGGCCGCAGTCATCTGCCCCACCGTGCCGGGGTGACGTTCACGGATGCGCCGTCTCTGCGCTCAGCGCTCGAGAGTCTGGCTGCGTCGCAGATCGACGACGGTGTGGCGGTAGGGACGGCCCGGGCGGGGCGCAAGCTGGCGTTCGTCTACACCGGCCAGGCCAGCCAGTGGGTCGGCATGGGCGAGGCGCTGTACCGCTGCGAGCCCGTCGTGCGGGCGGTCCTGGACCGCTGCGACCGGGAGATACGCGACCGGCGCGGCGTCTCGTTGCTCGACGTTATGTTCGGGCGCTCGGCGGCGGGGGACCTGGACGATGCCGCCTGGACGCAGCCGGCGATCTACGCGCTGGAGTGCGCGCTGACGGCGCTGTGGGCGAGCCTGGGGGTCCGCCCCGATGTGGTCCTGGGGCACAGCCTCGGCGAGATCGCCGCAGCACAGGCCGCCGGCGTCTTCACGCTCAGCGACGGGCTCGGGTTCGCGGCGGCGCGCGGTGAACTCATGGGTGCGCTGGGCTCCGGCGGGGCGATGGCCGCGGTGTACGCGCCCGCCGAGCGCGTCGCGGCCGCGGTGGCGGAGCAGAACGCGGCGGCCGGCGGACCGGGCGTCAGCGTCGCCGCCGACAACGGCGCCCAGCAGGTCATCAGCGGCCCCGCCACGTCGGTCCGTGCCCTCGTGGACCGCTTCGAGTCCGACGGGCTGTGGGCCACCGTGCTGCCACCGTGCCCCGCCTACCACAGCGCCTTGGTGGAGCCGGCGCTGGACGACCTGGAGGCGGTCGTAGCCACCCTTGCCACGGCGCCACCGTCGTGTGGGCTGGTGAGCAGTATGACGGGCCGCCTGACCGATCCCGACGCGCCGCTCGACGGTTCCTACTGGCGCAGGCAGGCACGGGCGCCGGTGGCGTTCCGCGATTCGATCGAGACCCTGGCCGATCAAGGCACCGAGGTCGTGGTGGAGATCGGCCCGCACGCCGTCTTGGGGCCGATGGTCCTCATGTGCTGGCCGGACGGGGCGCCCACCCAACCGCTCTCGGTGGCGAGCCTGCAGAGACCGCCCGGCGGGAAGCCGGTCGATCCGGCGACGGGCAGCGGCTTCGTCGAGGCGGTCGCCCGCCTCTACGAGGCCGGAGCGGCGGTGGCCTTCGAAGGCCTGTTCGCCGGTGAGTCCCGGCGCCGCATCGCCCTGCCCGGCTACCCCTTCGAGCACCGCCGCCACTGGGTGACCGGCCCGCGCCGGCGCCGGTCCGCCGGCGACCACCCGCTGCTGGGGGCCCGCCACGAGTCGCCGCGGGGCGAGACGCTGTTCGTCGGCGAGATCGCTACCTCGGATCCGCCCTGGCTGGACGACCACCGGGTGTTCGGCCGCGTGCTGGCGCCGGGCGCACTCTTCGGCGCCATGGCGGCCTCGGCCGTCTGGCCCGAAGGCGGCGGGTCGATCGTCGTCGAGGACCTGCAGCTGCGCAGCCCGCTGGTCCTCCCCGACGATGACCGGGAGGACGGTCGGGCGCAGCCGGCCAGAGACCTCCAGCTCCTCCTGGAGGACGCCGGAGCCACGCCGCGCAGCCACTTCGAAGTCTTCAGCCGGGGAGCGGGCGAGGAATCCTGGACGCTCCACGCCGAGGGCCGGGTGGGCGTCGAAGCGGCTCCGCCGGAGCGCGCCCGGATCGACCCGGAGGTCCTCATCGCCGGTCTCACCCCGGAGGACGTCTCCGCCTTCTACCGCTCCAAGGCCGACGAGGGCGTCCGCCTGGGCCCGCGGTTCCGCACCTTGCGGGCGTTGTGGTCCGGCGACGGCGAGGCCGCCGGCGAGGTCGTGCTCCCGGAGTCGGTGGACCGTCGTGCCGCGGCGGTGCATCCGGTTCTCCTCGACGGCTGCCTCCAGGTGGTGGCCACGGCGCGCAAGCGGTCCGGCCTCGAGGACGACGGGGCCTACCTGGTGTTCGGCTGCGACCGCTTCTGGCTGGCCGAGGCGCTGGGGGAGCGGGTGTTCTGCCACGCCCGTCTCAGGCCGCCCTCCGGAGCGGCGACCTCGGGCGACGGGCCGCTGGAGGTCATCAGCGGGGACCTCCGGATCTTCACTCCCGATGGCGTCCAGATCGGCGGTCTCAGCGGCTACACGGTCAAGCGGGCGACGCGGGCGGCGCTGCTCTCGGCGACCGAGGGCACCAAGGACCTCCTGTACGAGGTCGTCTGGCGGGATCGCCCGCTGGCGGAGGCGACGCTCCCCGCCGACTTCCTGCCCAGTACTGCGGCCGTGGCAGCCACTTCGGATCCGTTCTCGGCCTACCTGGCGGCCGAGGGTGTCGACGCCGCCGGGCGGGCCGCGCTGCTCGGCGACCTGGAGCGGCTGGCCTGGTCGTACGCGCTGACGACCCTCGAGGGGATGGGCTGGAAGCGGCGAGCGGGCGAAACGCTGGACCCCGAACCGCTGCGACAGCGGCTCGGCGTTGCTGACGAGCATCACAAGCTCTTCAGGCGGATGTTCGAGCTGCTGGCCGCCGCGGGGGTGCTGGAGGCCCGGGGCGACGGCTTCGGGGCAGTGGTCGGCGCGGATGAGCCGCTCCCCGCCGAGCTGCCGGCCGACCCCGAGGAGTTCGCGGACCGGATGGCCGCCCAGTACCCGCACGGCTCGAACGAGGTGGGGTTGTTCCGGCGCTCGGCGGGCGCGCTGGCCGACGTGCTGGCGGGGCGCGCCGACCCGCTGACCCTGCTGTTCAGCAGCGGGGAGCCTACCGCGGCCGACCTGTACCGCAAGGCGCCGGTGGCCCGCGCCGCCAACCGGATGCTCCGCGACGCCGTGGCGAGACTCCTCAGCGCCCTGCCCGACGGGCGGCGGCTGCGCGTGCTGGAGGTCGGGGCCGGCACGGGATCGGCGACCGCCGCCGTCCTGCCGGAGTTGCCCGAGGGCCGGTTCGACTACGTCTACACCGACATCTCGGCGGGCTTCTTCGCCGAGGCCGAGGCACAGTTCGGCGGCGCCGAGGCGGGGATCGACTACCGGGTGCTGGACATTGAGGTCGACCCGGTCGAACAGGGTTTCGACCCCCACGGCTACGACTTGGTGATCGCCTCCAACGTGCTGCACGCCACGCGCCTATTGCCCGAGACCCTGGCGCACTGCCGGGCGGTGCTGGCGCCGTCGGGCCGGTTGGTGGCGCTGGAGAACCTGCGCGGGCAGGGCTGGCTGGACCTCACGTTCGGCCAGCTCGACGGCTGGTGGCGGTTCGCCGACGACTACCGCCCGCATCACGCCCTGGCCGGCCCGGCGGTGTGGCGCCGGGCGCTCGCCGACGCCGGCTTCGAGGGGGCCGAGGTCCTGGGTCTGGAGACCTCCGATGCGACGGCGACACCCGACCGCGGCGTCATCATCGCCGCCGGGCCGGCCGAGGTGACCGAGCCGGCGGGGCTCTGGGTGCTGGCGGCGGACCGCAGCGGCGTGGCGGACGGCCTGGCGGCGGAGCTGTCAGCCCGCAACCAGACCGTCGTGCTGGCCCGTGCGGGTTCGGCGGGCAGTGCCGCGCCGGGCAAATCCGGTGTCAGAGCACTTGCGGACAGGCGGCCACCGCCGACTGAGGAATTCTCCGAGGGTGGCGGTGATCTCGCCGGTGCCGTCCCAGGTGCGGACAGGCGGCCACCGCCGACTGAGGAATTCTCCCGTCATTCCGGCGAAGGCCGGAATCTAGGCTCCGGCGACACGATTCGCGCTGCTGTAGTCGACTGCAAAGCACCTGGTCAGAGCCTATCCGCTGCTCTCAGTCGGCAGGAGGTGGAGCCAGAGAAGCGTGACTCGTGGCGGGCGCTGCTGGAGGCGCTTCCCGGCGATGTCCCGCTCTGCGGCGTCGTACACCTGATGGGGACCGACGGCCACGGCCCCGGCGCCACCACCGACGAACTGGCCGATGACACCCGGCACGCCGCCGCGAGCGCGCTGGCGCTGCTGCAGGGCCTCGCCGATGTCGACGCCACACCCGGCAACGGTGTGTGGTTCGTGACCCGGGGCGCCCAGGTGCTGGAGAAGGAGCCGACGGGTCAGCTCACCGGTGCCACCCTGTGGGGCCTCGGCAAGGTGGTGGCGCAGGAGGCGGCGCACCTGCAGCCCAGGATGATCGACCTCGACCCTGCCGCGGGGGTGCCCGCCGGTGAACTGGCCGACGAGCTGCTGCATCCCGACGCCGAGACGCACGTCGCCTACCGGCTGGGGCGCCGCCGGGCGGCCCGGCTGGTGCGGGCGGGCACGGAGCCTGGCCGGCTGAGCCTTCCCGAGGAGTCGGGCTGGCTGCTGGAGCCCGACGAGGGCGGCGCGCTCGAGAACCTGCACGTCGTGCGCCTGCCGGAGCGGTCGCTGGAGGCGAACGAGGTGCGGGCGGCGATCGAGGCCACCGGGCTGAACTTCTGGGACATGTTCCGCGCCCTCGCCGTGATCGACGAGGGGCTGCTGGGCGGCGAGTTCTGCGGGCGGGTGCTCGAGGTCGGCTCGGAGGTGTCGGTGGTCTCGGTCGGCGACCTGGTCGTGGGTCTGGCCTTCGGCACCTTCGCCTCCGAGGTGATCACGCACGTCGATATGGTCGCCCGGGTGCCGGAGGGCGTACCGGTGGCCGCTCTGGCCACGATCCCGACGGCCTTCACGTCGGCCCAGCTGTCCTACGACCTGTCGCGCCTGCGAGTCGGCGAGCGCGTGCTGATCCACGCCGGCGCGGGCGGCGTCGGGCTGGCGGCCGTGCAGCTGGCGCAGGCGGCCGGCGCGGAGGTCTTCGCCACGGCCAGCGCTCCGAAGCAGGGGTACCTGCGCTCTCTCGGCGTCGAGCACGTCTTCGATAGCCGCAGCACCGCCTTCGGCGAGCAGATCCTCGAAGCCACCGGCGGCGAGGGCGTCGACGTGGTGCTGAACAGCCTCACCGGCGAGGGGTTCATCGACGCCGGCCTGGCTTGCCTGGCGCACGGCGGTCGCTTCGTGGAGCTGGCCCGGGTCGGCATCCTGACCCCCGAGGAGATGGCGGCGGCCCGGCCCGACGTGGCCTACTCGATCCTCGAGTTGGACGTCCTCAAGGAGCAGCACCCCGAGGTGGCGGGCGACGCCCTGCGGCGCGTGATGGAACTGCTCGCCGCCGGGCAGGTGACGCCGCTTAGGCACACCAGGTGGTCGCCGGCCGAGGCCGAGGGGGCGATCAAGTTCATGCGGGCGGCGCGGCACATCGGCAAGATCGTGCTGGCGGCATCGCCGCTCGAGACGGGGCGCCTGCGCGGGGACCGCACCTACCTGGTCACCGGAGGCCTCGGCGGCATCGGCTGCGTGCTGGCCTCCTGGCTGGCCGAGCGCGGCGCCGGGGCGATCGTGCTGAACGGGCGCCGCGATCCCGACCCGGTGGCCGCCGAGGCGATCGAGGCGCTGCGGGAACGGGGGGCCACGGTCGCCGTGGAGCTGGCCGACGTGACCGACGCCGCGGCGCTGGACGCCATGCTGGCGCGGATCGAGGCCACGCTGCCGCCGCTCGGGGGCGTCATCTGTAGCGTCGGCGTGCTGTCGGACGGCGCGCTCGGCAACCAGACCTGGGAGAAGTTCGCCGACGTGCTGTGGCCCAAGATGCTCGGCGCCTGGCACCTGCACCGAGCCACCGCCGACCGCGACCTCGACCTGTTCGTGCTGTTCTCCAGCGTGGCGGGCGTGCTCGGCAACGCCGGCCAGGCGAACCACGCCGCGGCCAACGCCTTCTTGGACCAGCTGGCGGCCCACCGGCGCGCCCTGGGGCTCCCCGGCCAGAGCATCGCCTGGGGAGCCTGGTCGGGGCTCGGCGAGGCCGAGGAGCAGCGCGAGCGGATCGCGCGCCAGCTGGAGGCGCAGGGCACCGGCTGGATCGCGCCTTCCCAGGGCCTCCGGTCGCTCGAGGACCTCATGCGCCAGGATCTCGCCGCCGGCGTGGTCGCGGCAGTCGACTGGCAGGTCTTCTCGGAGAACCACGAGCAGCACTCCCCGCTGCTGGAGGATCTGCTGGAGGCGCCCGGCGACGGCGCGGATGCCGCGCAGCAGGCACCGGCGGATCTTCTCGCCGGGATCGGTGACGCTGCTCCGGCCGAGCGCACCCAGATGCTGGTGTCGTTCCTGCAGCGCGAGCTCCAGGCGGTCATGCGCCTGCCGACCGCCCCGGCGCCCAACGTGGAGTTCTCCGATCTGGGGATGGACTCGCTGATGGCGGTGGAGCTGCGCAACCGCGTGAACCGGGCGCTCGCCGGCAAGTACGTCGCCCCCAACACCGTCGTGTTCGACTATCCCAGCGTGGCGGGCCTCGCCGGCCATCTGGCGACCGAACTCGGCGGCGCCGGCGGATCCGAGCCGGCGCCGGTCCCGGCGGCGCCGCGGGCGCCGGCGCCGACCGGCCTGACCGGAGTCGCCGGGGAGGAGTCGCTCGTCGCCGTGCCGCGCTCGCGAGCACCGGCGCCGACCGGCGAGGGCGCCATCGCCATCGTCGGCATGGCCTGCAGATTCCCGGGGGCGGATGACCTGGCGGACTTCTGGCGCCGACTGGAGGCGGGCGAGGACGCCGTGACCGACGGTCGCCGGGATGCGGGCCCGTGGACCGGCGTCGCCGGGGACCCGGCCAACGAGAGCGCCATCGAGCGGGTCGGCGCCTTCGTGGAGGGAATCGACCGGTTCGACGCCAAGTTCTTCCGGATCGCGCCCATCGAGGCCAAGGCGATGGATCCCCAGCAGCGGCTGCTGCTGGAGACGAGTTGGCACGCCGTTCAGGATGCGGGCGTCGATCCGGGCTCGCTGAAGGGCAGCCGCACCGGCGTGTACGCCGGCATCGGCGGCAGCGAGTACCGTCACGTGGTCGCCGTCGCCGGCCGGGACGACAACTTCCTGGCCACCGCCGGAAGCGTGGCGGTCGGGCGGGTCGCCTTCGCGCTCGGCCTCGAGGGACCGGCCGTGCCGATCGATCTGGCCTGCGCCTCGTCGCTCGTCGTCGTGCACCAGGCCGTGATCGCGCTGCAGCGCAACGAGGTGGACCTCGCCCTGGTCGGCGGGGTGAACGTCGTGCTGAACCCCGCGGTGGCTCGCTATTTGGACGAGCTGGGGATGCTGGCGCGCAGCGGACGGTGCGCGGCGTTCGACGCCTCGGCCGACGGTTACGTGCGGGGCGAGGGTTGCGGCGTGATCGTGCTCAAGCGCCTCGAGGAGGCCGAGGCTGCGGGCGACCGGATCTGGGCGGTGATCCGCGGCACCGCGGTGAGCCAGAGCGGGGCGGGATTGGGGCTCACCGTCCCGAGCGGGCGCGCCCAGGAGCGGGTCATGCGTGAGGCGCTGGCGCAGGCCGGCGTGGCGGCCGGGGACGTGGACTACCTGGAGGCGCACGGGGCGGCGACGCCGATGGCCGACGAGATCGAGCTGCAGGCGGTGGCGAACGTCTACGGTCCCCAGCGTGATCCCACCCGGCCCCTGCTGGTCGGGTCTGTGAAGACGAACATCGGCCACTTGGAGTCCGCGGCGGGGATTGCGGGCCTGATCAAGGTCGTGCTGTCCATGAACGGGGGCGTGATCCCGCGGCATCTCCATTTCCGTCACCCGAGTCCGGAGATCGACTGGCCGCGGCTGCCGCTGCGGATCGCGGCGGAGTCGGTGCCTTGGCCGCTGCGGCCCGACCGCCCGGCGATGGCCGCGATCAACGTCTTCGGCATCTCCGGCGCCAACGCGCACGCCGTCGTCGAGGGTCGCCCGATGCGCACTCCCGTCGGCGCGTCGCCGGCGGGCTACCCCTTCCAGCGCCGCCGCTATTGGGTCGAACCGCCCAAGCAACGGGCCACCGACGCCGGGTAGCCCGCTCGTCGCGTCAGTCCCAGTCTCCCGGAGACCACACCAGCGGGAACATGTCGCCGAACGACTCGAGCCTCTGGCCCGTCCGGGGTTCGTACGCCGCCAGACCGGGCGGATCGGGGACCGACTGCCCGAGGCGCTGGACGTAGCGCGTCCGCGGGCCGGCGAACAGAGCGGCGTAGGCCCGCCGGTCGCGCTCGAGGGTCACGCCCTCCGGTGCGCCGTGGAGCAGGTTCCCGCAGAACAGGATGACGTCGCCCGGCTCGTAGTCCCATCCCATGATGTCGAAGGAGTCGCGGTGGCGGGGCACGTCGGGCACCGGCGGCAGCGACTTGTCCATCACGGTCCGGCGGTAGGCGAAGCCCTCGCCGCCCTTCTCGTAGACGCCGCGCTTGCGGGCGATGGCCATCCGCAGCGCGTTCTCCTCCTCGGACATGTCGGGGTCTCGGCCCACCATCGGGCGGAACGTGACACCCCAGCGGTGCGATCCGCGGACCACCTCCAGGCTGGCGCTGCGCGGCACGGGGTCGGGTGACACCCAGGCGCGCACCAGATCCTCCCCCTCCACGTTGTGGTAGCTGATGTCCTGGTGCCACGGGGTCGCCGCCATGGGGCCGGCACGCCGGAAGAACATCTGGTCCATGTAGAAGCGCACCGGGGCGGCCAGCACCGAGCCGATCAAGCCGCCGACGGGCGACTCGTCGGCGAACCGGCGAAGGCCGGCGGATCGCGCCGCCAGCAGTTGGTCGGCCCGCACGGTCGCACCTCGTGCCACCACCTCGCTGGAGTGGTGGTCGCGCTCGGCGAAGCACTCCTCGAGGCCGTCGGCGACCAGGTCCAGCCACTCCTGGGGGAGCACACCCCGCAGCAGCACCGCGCCGTCGCGGTGGAAGGCCGCGATCTCCGCGGCGGTGACCGGGCGCGCGGCAGGGCCGGCTGTCACCGCCCGCCCCGTTCCGGGGGAGTCGAACCCCGTTCCGGGGGAGTCGAACCCCGTGCCGGGGGAGTCGTGCCCAAGATCGCCCTGGGCCGGCGGCTGTGTGCCGCGACTCAGGTTGTAGGGAGCACCGCTCCCGGCGGCTCAGCCGGCGCGAGCGTCGAGGTGGGCGATCAGGTCGCCCGGCGTGAGCAGTTCGGCGAACTCCTCGGCGGAGATGTCGACGCCGAACTCCTCGCACACGACCTTCCAGAAAGCCACCACGTCGGTGGAGCTGACGCCGGCGTCGACGATGCTGAGGTCCATCGTCAACGGTTGGCCTGCCGTTCGGCCCTCAATGTCCAGGTTGGCGTCGACAAGGGCGCGGATCCGTTCCTCGGTGGATGACATGGCTGATCCCCTTTGCTGGAGTTGCTGGCAAGAACCTCGTGGAGTCTAATCGTCCGAGGTTCGGGTGTTTGGCGGTTGCCCGGACATTTCTGGACGCCGGCTGTCTCGGGGCCTGACACCGGCCCTCGGCCGCGCCGATGCGTGCCGGACGAGGCGGCACGCGACGACTCGGTCGTCAGGCGCTCGTCTCGTCGGACTCCTGTGCGACTGCTGCCGCGAATCGCTCCCCGCCGATGTCGGTGAGCCGCCACTCCGGATCGGGAACCTGGGGGATCCGGACTAGGCTGTTGTGGGCTCCCGAGCGGATCGCCGCGGGGATCTCGAAGCGCGACACGTCGAAGGACAGTCCCGTGCCGAGTGCCTTGGCCGCGGCTTCCTTGAGAGTCCAGAGGCGGAAGAACAGGCGCACCCTGTCGCCGCCGGAGACCGCGGCCAGGTCGGCCTGCTCGTCCGGGCCGAACACGGCAGCGATCAGTCGACCCAGGTCACGGCGGGGGGCGTACTCCTCCACGTCCACGCCGACTCGCCCGGCGGCCGCCAGCGCGATCAATCCGTGCCGCCCGCTGTGGCTGACGTTGAAGCCGACGGGAACCGGCCGGCCGTCGACGATTGCGAACGGCTTGCCGCCCTCGGCGATGCCGAACGAGAGACTGTCGTTGGGGCAGCCCAGTTGTGCGCACAACAGCGATCGGAGCGCAGCACGGCACAGCACGAAGCGGCGACGCGCCTGCGTGTGCTGGAACCTGTCCCGGCGAGACCGCTCGGCCTCGTCCAGCCGTGCGGACGCCGCCGCCTCGCGAGCCTCGTGAGGCGCGAGGTCGACATAAGTGATGCGTGCCCCGCCGATCTGCCTGAACGGCTCCCACCAGCAGTCGGGAACTGACGGATCCACCGCCGGCAGACTACAAGTGCCTCGTCGGCGACGAGGGGGGGTCTCGGGGGACGAAGCCGCCGCGCCATCGGATGTTGGCCGCAAATGCAGGTACCCCTATTGGCCTGCTGAGTAATCCACCGCCACCCGACCGGCGTTGCCCGTGGATTACACAGCACACTCCTGGAGGGCGGTCCGCCGGGTCCGGTCCGCCCTGGCTACCATCGGGGCGCACCGGACCGGCGTTCGGGTCCCCCGGCGCGCCGCCGGCCTGCCCACGTAGCTCAGTCGGACAGAGCAGGGACCTCCTAAGTCCAAGGTCGCAGGTTCGAATCCTGCCGTGGGCGCCCGGGCTGGCGTATGGCCGATCTCGTGGGCCTGCCTCAGCGCGTGAGGGCAAGAAGTTCGGGCGGTGCCCAGTCGGGCCAGTCGGGGTGTCGTACCGGCATCCCCGAGTCGAACTCGGCCACCGGTCGGAACGGGTGGCGGGCCGACGAGTTGTCGTAGAAGCGAGCCTCCGCGCATAGGCCCGCCGCCTCGGCCACGAGCGCCCACAGGCGCCGGTATCTGGCTCGAATCCTCTCTGCCGGGACGTCGTGTCCACCGAGCCGGGCACGGATGCCGACCCGGGCGACGGCTAGGTCCTCGGGGACCATGACGGCGTGCAGGTGAACCAGATAGCCACCTGACACGGCGGCTCGGACCAAGTCCACCTTCGACCGATGAGAGAACACCGTCTCTGTCGCGAACGATCGAGAAGTGGCGATCAACTCGGCACGCCGCGCTGCGGCGACCGCGGCGGCTTCGTAGGCGCGGTCCGCCTCGTCGCCGGGCCAACGCTCGGCGGCGATCACGTCGGCGTTCACGAACTCGAGTCCGGTCTCGGAAGCGACGCGCTCTGCGAAGGTGGTCTTGCCGGCGCCGTTCGGGCCGGCCACCACGATCAGGACAGGCTGGCCGGGCACCCGGTCAGCCTGTGGACTCCGCCGTCGTCTCGTTGGGCGCGCGTACGACGATCTGCTCGCTTTCGTCCAACTCGGCATAGGGGCGCCCCTCGGCGACGAACTCTGCTTCGATGTTCAGCGCCTCGCGCCGTTGCTGCATCTGGTCGGCCCACGCGGCTCGCACGACCGCTTGAGAGCGGGCGTCGAGGTCGTCGTAATGGGAGTCGCCGCCCAGGACCGCCGCAATCTCGTTGTGGGTGATGCTCCGTGACTTCTCCAACTCGCGCCCGATTCGAGCCCAGTGCGATACCTGCTGGGCGGCGCTGCGGTCCATGGATGGGGCAGCCGCCTTGGCCGAGGCGTAGATGTCGTTGTCGATGCGGACGGGGATGCTCGCTGCCATTCCCAACCTCCGACTCGCTACCGTAGCAGATTGCTACAGCAAACGCACCGAGGTGTTTCGCAGGTTCGAATCCTGCCGTGGGCGCCGCTGCCCGACTCGTGGTCGCACTAACGTCGCCTGCGTGAGATCGAGGAGAACGCCGAGTGGTCCCTGAGGCTCTGGTGGGCACCCCGTACGGGACCGTACTGATTCTGGCGAACACGGTGCCGTTGGGTCGGGAAGATTATCCCCTCATGGATACGCCGTTCGGGACCGCCCTGATCGTGTGCGTCGCCATCGCTGTGGCCTGCTGGGTGCTCTCACTGCTGACGGGGGAGTTCTCCTGGGTGGACCGGGTGTGGTCGCTGGCTCCGTCGGCTTACTGCCTGATCGTGGCCGTCGACTCGGGTTTCCGGTCCGCCCGGGTCACCGTCATGACGGTGCTGGTCCTGATGTGGTCGGTGCGGTTGACGGCCAACTTCGCCGTGAAGGGCGGGTACCGGCCCGGCGGCGAGGACTACCGGTGGGCCTACATGCGGGGCAAGCTCAGCAAGTTCCAGTTCCAGTTGCTGAACGTCACGTTCATCTGCCCCGGCCAGATGGCCATCATCCTGCTGTTCACCGCCCCGATCCACCAGGCGTGGGTCCATTCCGACCAGGCGCTGGGATGGCTCGATTACCTGGCGATCGTGGCGTTCCTCGTGCTGCTCGCCGGTGAGAGCGTCGCCGACGCCCAGATGTGGCGCTTCCAGAGGAACAAGCAGCGGCTGCGGGATGGCGGACTCGAGGTGGAGAAGCCGTTCATGGACAGCGGTCTGTTTCGGTTCAGCCGCCATCCGAACTACTTCTGCGAGATGGGGATGTGGCTGGTCTTCTACCTCTTCGCCGTCTCCGCGTCGGGCCGGCTGGCGCACTGGACGGGCCTCGGCTGCCTGCTGCTGATCGCGCTCTTCCAGGGGTCCATACGGCTCACGGAGGAGATATCGAGCGGGAAGTATCCCGGCTACAGCGACTACCGGGCCGCCGTCCCCAGAGTGGTGCCGATTCCGCTGCGGAAGTTGGTGGGGAGGTAGAGGGCTCCGGCCTCAGGTGACAGAGGGCCGGCCCGCGCAGAAGCCTCCGGCGGGACTTGGCTTGCGGCGCGTTACTCCCGGGCGCGCCACATCTCCAGGTCGGGGTCGACGGTGCGGTCGCGCTTGAGTTCGCTGAAGTTCTCGTAGCGGGTGAGCCAGGCGGCGTGGTGCCAGAGGGCCACGGCGTCGGTGTCGTTGTCGGGCGGGTTGGAGATGACCGGCCCGAAAGTGGCCGGACCGTCGGGGCCGTCGACCTGGATGGTCGGCACGCCGAAGCTGCGGGTGCTGCTGGTCAGCCGGGTGTGCTCGGCGAGCAGCTTCTCCCAGGTCTCCGGGTCGGCGGTGGCGTCCGCCAGCACGCCCTCGTCGAGGCCGGCGTCACGCAGGGCGCCGGTGATGGTGGCGTCGTCGCCGTGGTCCTGCAGGCCGTCGAAGATGCGGTTGCCGATGGCGCCGTAATAGTCGGCCATGGCCTCGTTGCCGAAGCGGTCGCGCACGGCGATGGCGGTGCGCAGCGCCCTGACGCCGCGGCCCCTGTCGTGGTCGAACTCCTCGATGGGCCCCTCGAAGTTGATGATCGCAAGTGAGAACACGCCCCACTCGACCTCCACGGTGTCCAGCTCGATGAGCCGCCGGACCCAGCGGAAGGTCTGGTAGCACCACGGTCAAACGGGATCGAAGTAGAAGCGGATGTGCTCGGGCTCGGCCACGGTTTCCTCCTGGAGTCGCCTCCCGGCCGCTGCGGCCGGCGATGGCACCGGCAACGTTACTGCCGCTCCGGTGCCGCCTCGCGCCCGTTGCTGTTCCACGTCCGTCCGCGCAGCCGCCTGATATCGACTCTGCGCCGCCCTCGCCGGGCCTCGCGGCCCGCCGCAGCGGCTGTCGCGCCCGGTTGTCGCGGTGTGGCGCCAGAAGCGGGTCGGTAGACTTCGCGGTCTATGTCTCGTGTCTGCCAGGTCACCGGGCGCAAGCCGTCGTTCGGCAACAACGTGTCGCACTCGCACCGCAAGACCCGCCGGCGCTGGAACGTCAACGTGCAGCGCCACCGCTACTGGGTCCCCAGCGAGAAGCGGTGGGTCACCCTGCGGGTCAGCGCCAAGGGCATGAAGACCATCAACCGCCACGGCATCGAGAAGGTGCTGGCCGACATGCGACGCCGGGGGGTGAAGATCTGATGCCTGCGGGAAGCGACAAGCGGCCCATCATCAAGCTGGTGTCCACCGCGGGCACCGGCTACACCTACGTGACCACCAAGAACCGGATCAACCAGCGCGACCGCATCACGCTGAAGAAGTACGACCCCGTCGTGCGCCGCCACGTGGAGTTCAAGGAACAGAAGTAGCCGGCCGGCGACCGCCGAGGATCACCGCGGCCGCTTCTTCGAATGTCGTTCCGGCGGCGGCAGCCGGAATCCAGCCGGCGGGCGCTCAGCGGCGCTCGTGGCGCAGGTCGAAGGCGATCTTGATGGCGCCGCGCCGCCCGGCCTGGTCGGCGTGGCGCAGCGCCGCCGCGTAGTCCTCCAGGCGGTAGGTGGCCGAGACCAACTCCTCCAACTGCTCTGAGCGCACCAGTTCGAACGCCATGTCGAAGGTGTGCGCCGAAGTGCCGTCGGCGAGCTGCTCGGTGCCGTAGGTGTAGGCCCCCAGCAGCGTTGTCTCGCGGTGCCAGACCGGGGCCAGGTCGATGCGTCCCGGTCCGGGCATGCCGCACAGCACGACCGACCCGCGCGGCCGGGTGACCGCCACGGCGTCGGCCAGCGAGCCGGGGCTGCCGACGGCGTCGATGGTCACATCGGCGCCGCCGCTCAGCACGTCGCCGGTCATGCCGCAGCCCACCACTCGCCGCACGGCACGGCGGATCTCGCCGGGCTTCACCACCAGGTCGGCGCCCAGGCGGGTGGCGAGGCACTGCTGCTCGTCGTACTTGACCGCGGCGATGATGCGCTCGGCGGCCGAGCCGGCCCGCAGCGCGGCGATCACGCAGAGGCCGATAGGCCCGCCGCCGATCACCGCGACGGTGTCGCCGGCGGCCACCTCGGCGCGCAGTGCCGCGTGGATGGCGCTGGCGGCGGGCTCCACCATGACCGCGGCCTCGTCGCCGAGGTCCTCGGGCACCTCGTGCAGTTGGCTGTCGTGCGCCACGAGTGCCGTCGACCACCCGCCCCCGGTCCGCTTGCACGACCCGGTCTGCAGCCCCGCACCGAGGGGGCCGGAGACGAGGTGGCCGTAATCGTTGCCGTCGGCGGGGGCGGCGCCGGCGTGCGGCGGCGGCTCGCCCCGTGCCGCGTGGCCCAGCACGGCGTCGAGCACCACGCGGCGCCCGTCGTCGAGGTCGCCCACCACCTCGTGGCCCAGCACGAACGGCATCGACGCCAGAGCCTCGAAGTAGCGGGAGGTGCGACCTTTCAACAGGGCCAGGTCGCTGCCGCAGATTCCCGACAGGCGGGGCCGGACGGTGTGCCAGCCGGCGCCGGGCACCGCCGGCGGATCGATGTCGGCGAGGCGCAGCGGGGCGAGCCGGGGCGCGGCCGTCTCGGTGAGGCGCGTCGCCAGCACGGTCGCCGCGTAGCGGGCCTCCTTGCGTTCGAACACGACCGCCTTCACCGCCGCCAAGGGTAGCGGGGCGCCCTGACGCGCTGCCCCGAAGCTCCCTCGATCAGGGCCACAGGGCGGCCGGCGTGCCCCGACGCGCTGCTCCGGCCGATGCCGCGCCGAATGGGAGAGCCACCACCTGGCGCTGATCGCCGGCGCGCCCCGACGCGCCGCTCCGGCCGATGCCGCTCCCAATGGGCGCAGCGGTTCCCAATGGGCGCAGCGGTTCCGACCGCCGGCAGGCGTCGCGGGCGCCGCCGGACGGCAGACTGAGGGCATGGCGACCCCGGGCCTAGCCGCCGATGCCGGCGTGACGGCGATGCGCGAACGGCTGACGGCGGCGCTCATGACCGACGATCCGGTGGGGCCGTTGGTGCAGATGCTGGTCGACGGGTCGGCGGAGCGGATCGTCCCGGAGTTGCCGGCCCTGCGCCTCGAGCA